>NZ_BAAAZP010000111.1:73772-93139 GCF_039536965.1 Nonomuraea antimicrobica
GCGGCCCGTTCGCGATCACCACGGCGCACACCCGGGAGCAGGCCGAACGCGAGGTGGACGGCCTGCTCCGCGACGGCTCGGCCGACGCGCTCTTCACGGCCAACAACCGCGCGACGATCGGCGCGCTGCTGGCGTTCCAGCAGGCCGGCCGGCGGCTGCCCCTCGTCGGCTTCGACGACTTCGAGACGTCGTTGCTCGGCGATCCGCCGGTGTCGGTGGTGAGCCAGGACATCGAGCTGATGGGGCGCACCGCGGCCGAGCTGGTGCTCGCCCGGCTGAACGGCGGCACCTCGCCGTTCGCCACCCGGGTGCTCCCCACGCGGCTCGTCCTCAGGGGCTCGGAGAGACCTCCGGCCGGGTGAGCCGGCCGTCCGGCGCGCGGGTCTCGTCAGGCTCGTCGAGCGCCAGGCCGTTCAGCACGCCCTGCAGGTATCCGATCGCGTGTGCCCGGCCCCGGCTGCAGTACGCCTCGGAGGACGTGTCGCCCCAGGTGTCCAGGTCTCCGATCATGGCCGGTACGTGGTCGTCGATGAGGAACCCGGCGAACCCGGAGTCGGCGAGCCGGCGGATCACCCGTGCCGGGTTGTAGTTTCCCTCGCCGAGGAAGCATTCGCGGAAACGCGGCACCGTCCCGCGCACGTCCCGGAAGTGGACGTAGAAGATGGACGGCCCCAGGAGGTCGATGACCTCGTTGACGCTCTGCTCGCCGGCCATCTCCGACACCGTCCCGAGGCAGAGGTTCAGCCCCCATGACGGGCTGCCCCCGGCCTGCTCGCGCGCCCGCCCGATGGCGGCCGGGGAGGTGAAGATCCGGGCGACGCCCCCCAGGGGCTCGTCGACGGGCGGATCGTCGGGGTGCAGGGCGAGCCGCACGCCGACCTCCTCCGCGACGGGGAGAACGGCGTCGAGGAAGTACTGGTGGTTGGCCCACATCTGGTCGGCCGTGATCGGCTCGTCCACGGGCTGGTCCGGGGTCAGCCGGTAGCCGGCCAGGGCGTTGCCGCGATGTGCCGCGTCGAGGTCGAAGGCGGTGACCAGGGCGCCGCCGCGGCCCTTCGCGGCCATGTCGGTGCGCCAGACGTAGGTGGCGAGGAAGTTGTAGCCGAGCAGGTCGATGCCGACGGCGGCGAGGTTGCGGAGGGTTTTCCGGTAGTTCGCGATCTGCTCGTCCCTGCCGGGCAGGCCGCGCTGGATCTTCCAGAAGTGGGCGACCGGGACGTTCTCCAGGCCGTCGATCGACAGCCCGTCGGCGTCGCAGCGTTCCCTGAGTGCCTTCAGCTCGGCCAGGCTCCAGTGGCCGTCGGCTCCGGGCAGCAGGTCGGGCGTGTGCAGTTGCACGCCCGTGAGCCCGAGCTGGTGGGCGAAGGTCGCGACGCGGGAGTCGTACCTGTCGATGTGGCCCAGGGAGATGCGGATGGTCATTTCAGTCCGTGAAGTAGTCGGGGTGCTCGGCGCGCAACGACGGGCCGAGCTCGAGAGCGCGCCTGGCGTGCCGGCTGATCAGGGCGCGGCCGGTCGGCAGGTCGGCGGCCTCCAGCGCGTCGACGATCTTCGTGTGCTCGTCGATCAGCTCCCGCACCGCGGCCAGGTCGGGCAGGGCGAGCCGGCGCAGCCGGTCGAGCTGCAGCTTCATCCGCTGCACCGCCTGCCACGCCCGCGGATAGCCGCTGAGCGAGAAGATCTCGCTGTGCAGGGCCTCGTCGGACGCGAAGAAGGCGTCGTAGTCCTCGGTGCGATAGCTGTGCTCCTGCCGGTCAAGCAGCTCGCGCAGCACGGTGACGTCTGGCTCCGGATCGGCGCACACCTTCTCGAAGGCCGCGACCTCCAGGCTCTCGCGGACGAAACGCGCCTCCTCCACATCGCGCAGGCTGATCAGCCCGACTCGGGTGCCGACCTGCGGCACGACCCGTACGAGTCCCGCGTCCACGAGCCGGGCCAGGGCTTCCCGCACCGGCGTGCGGCTGACGTGCAGCCGTTCGGCGAGGTCGGTCTCGGACAGGGAGGCTCCGGGGACGAGTCGCAGCTCGCGGATCGCGGAGACCAACTCGTCGTAGACGCGATCGGAGGTCCGGGTCGGCGCGCGGTCTCGGGTGACCGGCGACAGCCTCGGGTCGCGCCCGGCGGGCGTGGGCTCGGGGACGAGCGCTCGATGGGAACTCACGAAATTGATCGTTGCATGTGAATAGCTTGTATGCAAGTATCCAGCCATTAACCTGATCGTCGCAAAGGGGAAACAAAGCGCCCTCCGGCACGCGGTCGGCCGCCGGACCCCATAGCGGGCGCCGAACGCTCTCGACGGCCGTGCCCGCCGCCGCTGATCACCCGAGAAAAACCCTGAACAACAGTTGTGAGGACGTCATGCTCAACCGAAACGCGCGACTCACCGCGGCCGCCGCCATCGCCGCCACCGGCCTCGCGCTGACGGGGTGCTCCGGCACCACCGGGGCGAGCACCAGCGGCCCGGTGAGCCTCACCTTCTGGGGCTGGGCCGCGGGCTACGAGAAGTCCGTCGCGCTGTGGAACGAGTCCCACCCCGGCATCCAGGTGAAGTACGAGGCCATCACCGACGGCGGCGCGGGCGGCTACGACAAGATGTTCACCGCCGCCAAGGCGGGCACGGCCCCTTGCCTCGCGCAGATCGGCTACGAGACGTTCGCCAGCTTCCTCGCCGCCGGGCTCCTTCAGGACGTCAGCGAGCACGCCGCGCCGCGGCGGGCCGAGTTCCCCGACTGGGTGTGGGGCAACGTCGGCATCGACGGCAAGATCTTCGGCGTGCCGGTCGACACCGCGCCGATGGGCCTGTTCTACCGTTCCGACCTCTTCAAGAGCGCGAAGATCGAGGCGCCGAAGACCTGGGAGGAGTTCAGGACGGCCGCCGCGGCGGTGAAGGCCGCCGACCCGAAGTCCCGCATCATGAACCTGCCCACCGACCCCTACCTCTACGCGGGGTTCGCCTGGCAGGGCGACGCCCCCTGGTTCGGGGTCAGCGGCGACGCCTGGACGGTCTCGATGAACAGCGCCGCCAACAGCAAGGTCGCCGGCTACTGGCAGGGGCTCTTCGACGAGGACCTCGTCACGTCCTATCCGGCCTTCGACGCGGCGCTCTACACCGCATGGAACAGCGGCGAGGTGTGGGCGGAGGTCGGCCCGGTCTGGTCGGCATCGCTGATCAGGGACAACGCCGCCGGCTCCGCGGGCAAGTGGGCCGTCGCGCCGATGCCCCGCTGGGACACCGCGGACTCCGTCGGCAACTCGGGCGGCTCGGCCACGGCCGTCATGAAGGGCTGCGCGAATCCCAAGGAGGCCACCGAGTTCGCCCTGTGGATGTCGACCGACGACAAGTCCGTGTCGAACCTGATCAAGTCCGCGGCGATCCTCCCGGCCTCCGCGTCCGGGCTCGCCAACCCGGCGCTCGACGCCCCGGAGAGCTACTACGGCGGCCAGGCCATCTACCAGCTGTTCCGCGCGGAGTCGGCCAAGGTGAACCCGAACTGGCGGTGGGGCCCGGTGATGTCCACCACGGCCTCGGCCCTCGGTGACGGCCTCGGCAAGGTGCCCGCCAAGAGCGCCACCTTCCAGGACGCGCTGAACGGCGCCCAGACGGGCACGGTCTCCGCGCTGCAGGCCCAGGGCTTCTCCGTCGGCAAGTAGCCCCGCGCACACCCCGGCCCTTCGACAGACAAGGTCATCGTGTCCCCCGTGACGAGACAGCGGCCGAGCCGGCTTCGCGAGCTCCGGCGAGCCGCGCCGTTCGTGCTGCCGTTCCTCCTGCTCTTCGTCGTCGTCTACCTGGTGCCCGCCGGGTACTCCGTGGTCCAGAGCTTCTTCGCGGTGAAACGCTCCGGCCTGGGCCTCGGCGGCGCGGAGACCGTGTTCGCGGGGCTCGGCAACTACGTGCGGATCTTCCAGGACGCGGACTTCATCGCGGCCCTGGGCCGGGTGGGCTTCATCGGCGTCGTCCAGGTGCCCGTGATGCTGGGCATCGCGCTCGTCCTCGCCCTGCTCCTCGACTCGTCCGTGTCGAGGGGACGCAGGTTCTTCAGGATCGCGTACTTCGTGCCCTACGGGCTGCCCGGGGTGATCGCGGCCCTGGTGTGGTCGTTCCTGTACGCGCCCACGCTGAGCCCCATCACCGGGTTCTTCGCCTCGATCGGCGTGGACCTCAGCTTCGTCACCGACGGCGCCCTGCCGTTCTCGATCGCGAACATCCTGACGTGGGCCTGGACCGGCTACAACACGATCCTGATCTTCGCGGCGCTGCAGGCCATCCCCGAGGAGACGATGGAGGCCGCCGCCCTGGACGGCTGCTCAGGCTGGAAGGCCGCGCTGCTCATCAAGGTCCCGCTGATCCGGCCGGCCCTGCTGCTCACGCTCGTCTTCTCCATCATCGGCACCGCCCAGCTCTACAACGAGCCGGTCACCATGAAGGCCGTGGCGCCGAACCTGTCGTCCACCTACACCCCGATCATGGCCGCCGTCCGTTCGCTCTCGGCCAACGACTTCAACTACGCGGCCGCGCAGTCCGTGGTGCTCGGAGCCCTGATCTGCGTGCTGTCCGTTCTCGTCTTCCGCGCCTCGGCCAGGAGCGTCACCTGATGACCGCCGCACTGCAATCGCCCCCGCGAACCGATCCCGTCGCCAAGGCGCCGAGCCGCCGGCGGCGGCCCAGGACGCACCCGCTCACGACCGTGAGTCCCTTCTCACGCGCGTTCGTGCTGGCCGTCATGACCCTGTTCGCCGTCTACTTCCTCCTCCCGGTGTGGTGGCTGGTCGTCTCCGCCACCAAGGGCGGCGGGGAGATCTTCTCGGGCAACGGGTTCTGGTTCGGCGAGCGCTTCGCCCTGGTGGAGAACGTCCAGACCCTGTTCCAGGCTCAGGGCGGCATCTACGCGCGCTGGCTGCTCAACTCGCTGCTGTACGCGGTGGGCGGCGGGATCGTCTCCACGATCCTGGCGTCCATGTGCGGGTACGCGCTCGCGAAGTTCGCCTTCCCCGGCCGCGAGGCGGTCTTCGGCACCGTGCTGGCCGCGGTGCTCCTGCCCGCGCCCGTGCTCGCCATCCCGCTCTACCTGGTGTTCAGCTTCACCGGCACGATCAACACGTTCTGGGCCGTCTTCATCCCGAGCATCGTCAGCCCTTTCGGCGTGTACCTCAGCCGGATCTACGCCGCGTCCTCGATCCCGGACGCCCTGCTCGAGGCGGGCCGGATCGACGGCGCAGGAGAACTACGCATCTTCGCGATGGGCGTGCGACTCATGGCGCCCGCGATGGTGACGATATTCCTGTTCCAGTTCGTCGCGATCTGGACGAACTTCCTGCTGCCCTCACTCATGCTCGCCGACACGTCACTCCAGCCGGTGACCGTCGGTCTCGTCGGCTGGCGCGAGCTGCAGGGCTATCCCATCGGCTACAGCACCGTCGTCACGGGCGCGCTCGTCTCCATCGTGCCCGTGGTCGCCATGTTCCTGTCGCTGCAGTCGTTCTGGAGCAAGGGCCTCGCGACGGGGGCCGTCAAGTAGCCGACCCGCACACCAGCGAAAGGGTGACTCATGACCATCCTGGCCGGGGCACTGGCCTCCTTATGCGCCGCCGCGCTGCTCGTGGCGCCGCATGGAGCCGCCGCCGAAGCAGCCGACCCCCCACCGGTCAACCTCCTCGCCGCCGACATGGACACCGGATTCGACAGCGGCACGAGTTCGCTGACCGTGGCCAACCCGGCCTCGGGAGGCACCCAGCAGATCGTGAGCGTGGGCGGTGACAACGCTGTCGAACTCCGGGACGCGGCCCAGGGCACGAACCTGTCGAGCTACTTCTCCCGGCGCTGGTCCTCCGGTGCGCTGAAGGACCGAATCAACGCCGTCTACGCCCTGCCGGTGGGCAGCCCCGCCCAGCAGTTCGCGCTGCGCTACGAACTCAAGCGGAGCGCGGCCGGCACCAAGCCCGTCGCCAAGGACATCTACGCGCAGATCCAGTTCGGCAACTTCGACAACAACCTGGTGCCCCGGTTCCCCGTCCCGGCGGTGAGCGTCACCACGACCTCCGCCTACACCGGCACCTCCAGCGCCCTGTCGCAGGTCGACGAGACCGACCTCGCGCAGTACCGCTTCACGATCGTGCCCAACGGCGGTCAGCGGCTCATCTCGACGGTCGAGGTCGGCTTCTCGGTACGCGTGGACACCGGCGGCACCGACGAGGCGATCGTCGTCGACGACCTCGGCGTCTACGAGCTGGGCAGCGTCTCCGACTCGGCGCCCCCGACCGCGCCGGCGGCGCTCACCCGCGGGGCCGTGTCCTCCAGCGGCGTCTCGCTCAGTTGGACGGCCTCCACCGACGACGTCGGCGTGACCGGGTACGACGTCTACCGTGACGGCTACCAGGTCACGTCCGTGGCCGGGAACGCCACCTCCGCGGTCGTGGGCGGCCTGATGCCCGCGACGAGCTACACGTTCACGGTGCGGGCGAAGGACGCGAGCGGCAAGGTCAGCGCGCCGAGCGCACCGCTCACCGCCACCACCGGCCCGTACGTGCCCGAGTCGCCGGCCCCGTTCCCCGGCACCCGCGAGACCCGGTCGGGCTGGCTGTGGGACAAGACCAAGGCCATGAAGGAGGAGAGCGGCGCGGTCAACGTGGCCCAGTACACGGCGCAGCTCGCGGACCACGAGAACGTGGCGGCCAACCTCGCCAAGCTCGACACGCTCTTCCAGAGCTACGACTACGAGCAGTACAAGACCATGGCGAAGATGTACGCCTACCTCATGGTCGGGGACCAGTTCAGCGCCGGCACGCTGGCGCACGTGCGGAGCTACTTCGCCTCGTACGCCTACCAGAAGCACCCGCAGACCGAGAACCTGCGGATGAGCAACTACGCCACCGGCTACCTCGTCGGCCAGTACTTCCCCGACCTCGCCGACCTGAACGGCAACTCCGGGGAGGTGCTGAAGAGCATCAACAAGGCCAACCTCCTCGAGATGGTGAACGCGGGCGTGCGGCGGGGATGGGCCGAGTACCAGAGCCCCGAGTACACCTTCATGACGTACTTCTGCCTCAACGCCGTCTACCAGTGGGCCGACGACGCCGACCTCCGCCGGCAGGTCAAGATGGCGATGGACGTCATGTGGTTCGAGTGGGCGAACGACTGGATCGACGGCTACATGATCTCGTCGGAGAGCCGGGCCAAGGGCGACGCGCACGCGGCCAACGACCCGACGTGGCGGGCGGCGGACCACTCGACGCTCGCCTGGACGTACTTCGGCAGCCACCGGGCGCAGCAGGGCGTCGGCGAATCGGACAACCCGGCGCCGGCGGCGTACCGTCCGAACCTCGAGTACGCCGGCCTCGCCGCCTGGCGGGGGATGACGTACGCGCCGCCCGAGCTCGCCGTGCGGATCGGCCGGCGGACCGACAAGTCGTACACCTCCCGCAAGACGAACCTGCAGAACTCGAGCGGGCGGGCGATGGACATCTACCGCACGAGCTACGTACGCCCCACCTGGGGTCTCGGCACGGAGGTCCAGTACCGCCGGGTCGACAACTGGATCGAGGACCTGCCGGTCGTGCTCCGCTGGCACTCCGACGCCGCCAACCCGCTCTTCCGGCTGTCGGCCGACCAGGGCACCGCCCCGATCGGCACGTACAACCAGCCCGCCAACCACCGCGTGATGCAGAACGGCCCGACGGCGCTGGGCGTCTACAAGTCGTCGGGCGACCAGACCTCCAACTACCTCAACGCGCTGTTCCCCACCTCCGGCTCGATCCGCGAGCGCCGCGAGGTCGGCGGATGGACGGTCGCCGACGCCGGGTCCATGTACTTCGCGTACAAGCTGGTCAAGCCGGGCACGTGGTACCGCCAGACGCCGAACGACCCGGCCAACAGGGTGAAGACGACGGCGCAGACCCACCCGACCGCCGCTCTCAGCTACAGCTACGACATCCTGCGCAGCCAGGCCGACACGAACGGCTGGGCCCTGGAGACGGCGGACGCCTCTGCGTACGCCGACCTCGACGCGTTCGCGGACGCCCTGGTCAGCACCACGCGCATGGACGTCAGCCACCTCGATGACGCCAATCCCCGGCTCGTCTACCACAGCCTGAGCGGGGACGAGCTCGACCTCACCTTCGACGCCGCGGCCCAGGCGCCCGGCCCCGCCCACCTCGTCAACGGCACGGCGATCGACTACGACTCGTTCAAGCTGTTCGACACCCCGTGGCTGCGGCAGGACAAGCTGGGCGCCACGTTCACCGCCTCGGTGGACGGCGCCTCCGTGGTCTACGACTTCGACCAGTGGACGGTGACGACCCTCCCGGCTCCGGCCCGCCCCGCCGCGACCAGGCTCACGCCCGGCAACGGACGGGCCACCGGCCCACTCGACGGCTCGTAGCGCTCAGGCAGGGCGCTCAGCAAGGGTGCCCTCCGCGTTCACCTGGAGGGCACCCCTGCTGGTCGGACGAGGCTCAGTCGCAGTGCACGTCTTCGAGGTCGATGCTCTTCCCTGCCACTACCGTTCCGCTCACGTCGATGCACTGGCCGGGCGCGGAGACGTACACCGGGCCGGCGTAGTACTGGTAGTAGTCGGCGTCGACGTCGTACCCGGTGTCGTTGCCTCGCGAGATCGAGACACCCTTCCAGGTCGTGGTGCCGTTGTAGGAACCGTAGCCGTAGGCCAGGGCGCAGTTCTTGCCGGCGCTGGAGTTGTAGTACACCTCCAACGTGCCCGTGCGGGACCCGGTCTTGGGGATGGGGTAGACGTCGACCCGGGTGTAGCCGCTGCCGCAGGGTCCAACCGCACTGGCCGGGGCGGCGCTCACCATCAGCGTGGTGGAGGCGGCCAGGGCGGCGCCGGCCAGGAGGGTCGCCAGCTTGCGTGTGCGCACGGGTTTCCTTTCACATGCCATTGATGTGATCATGGATACCACCGGCCCGTGACCACCACCACAAATCAGACTTGATGTGACGATTCACACAGGGGTCTGTCGCCCTTGCAGCGGCGCTCCAAGCCTGCCCGAAGGCCGCACGTGTGCTGATCGTTCGCGGCGGTATGAGGCGAGGATGAGCACACGTTCCGCCCACGGTGGTGGCGGACGTCCTGGCGGCGTGGCTCGCGACACGTCGGCCAAGGCGCAATGACCCGGGCAATGTGTTCGATGGTTATGGGCGCGGCTCGCTCGTCCCGCTTTGATGACCCTTTCGCGGGATTCGCGAGCCGGGCCTTCACCCGCATATGGAGCGCCATACTGATTTGCGTGTGGCGTCAGTTCCAGCCCTGCCGGAATTTACCGTGGGCGGCATTTCTCGGCGAACTCAGCCGGGTGGCACCGCGCCGTTCTTGGAGACGGGGACGGCGAGCTGTGCGGGGCCGGTGATTCTGAGTTCCTCGGCCGGGAGGTTGCCCAGCACCGGATTGAGGTGTCTCAGCGTCAGCGACACCGGGGCGATGGCCTGGCCGGTGATGTCGAACTTCTCCAGGTCGATCCAGCGGACGAGTTCGAAGACGTCCGGTGGGATCTCGTCACCGCCTTTCTGCACCGGTACGCAGAGCTGGCGGGCGGTGGTGACCTGTACGGACCTGGGCGGGATCTGATTGGTCAGCACCGGGTTGAGCTGGGTGAGGTTGAGGCCCAGGTTCATGGCCGGATTCGGCTGGTGCGCATGGCACAGCAGGTCGATGTGGGAGATGACCTGCAGGATGTCGGGGGTGGGGATCACGCCGTTCTTGGCGACCGGCACGCACAGGTGCTGGGGCGCGAGCAGCGTGGCGCTGAAGCCCGGCACGTTCTGCAGGACCGGGTTGAGATGGCGAAGGCTCAGGTTCTGGTTGATCTGCGGCCCGGTCACCCGGTAGCACGAAAGGTCGACGAACCTGAGGTAGCCGAGCACGCTCGACGGCGGGACGACGTTGTTCTTGGCCACCGGGACGCACAACTGCTCGCGCTGGCCGAGCGTGACCTGCACGGGTGGCTGGTTGACGAGCACGGGGTTGATGTGGCGCAGCGTCAGCGGGACGGCCGGCGGCTGGTACGCGGTGGTCCTGAAGCACTCCAGGTCCAGATACGACACGAACTCCTTCGGCGTCGGCAGCGCCAGGGCCGCCGCGGGCGGGGCGACGAGGAAGGCGGCGGCGAATATCGCGAGGCCGGCCGATAAGAGTCGTCTCACCGTGATTCTGTTGCTGGGATTTGGTGCGCCCTTTCCGTTCATCCGTCCTCCAGAGTCGGATAATTGTGCCTCGACTGTGCGCCTTCCGGCCGGACCCGACAAGTATGCTGACCGCTATTTGCCACGACGGTCCAAAATTGCGTGACCGATAATCCGACTGCGGGCAGGCTGCGCGCGGCCGGCATCACTGTGCGCCGCGGCCCGGCCCACCGGACCAAGGCAGCGCGAACCCGTCATGCCGGGAGGTCGCCGTACCCTCACCCGTTGCTGGCGTTGCCGGCAGGCGACCAGAACTTCATGATCCACGGGTATTGACAATCGCGCCGGGTCCTGCCGGAGTGGACGTGGCTGTACCTACCAGAGAGGACTTGTCATGTCCCAGACGTACCGGCGGGTGGTCGTGCGTGTCGGTTTAGCCCTTGGCCTTGTGCTCGCCTCGATCGCGTTCGTGGCCTCGCCCGCCTCGGCCCACACCCTGCGCGAAGCCGTCGTTTCCGAGCAGGGGTGCGGTTGGCCGAACGGCGCCTATACGCAGCTCATCAGGAATGACCTTTGGGATGACCAGAACAACATGCCCTTGGGCGAAGTCTATGTGTTGTGGAACGGCACCTATCAGGAGAACTGCGTAGTCACTCTGCGGGTCGGCCGGGCGGACGGCGTGGCCAGTTACACGGAGGCCGTCCTGGAGCGCCAGGGCAGGACGACCATCAGGGACGAGGGTAACTACGCCCACTACGCGGCGGCCAGCGGCTACGCCGCCGACACGTGCATCAAGTGGACGGGATCCATCAAGGCGATCTACGGCGGCTTGATCTACGGCTCCACCACGACCTCGTGGCGGTTCTGCGACTAGGCCCTGCTGTCGTGGCCGAGTGAGGTCTCCGGCGGATGGATCAACGACCAGGAAGTCCATCCGCTCGGAGACCTTGCGGCCCTTCAGCCCTGGCCGGGGACCCAGTTGCGCACGACCGGGGCGTATCCGGCCGGCTTGTCCCCGACCTTGACGCCCGGGCTGACCAGCCAGCTCTGGTAGTCCGGCGTGAACATGCGGTAGACCGACGGGGGCGGCACGGCACTCGCCTCGTCGAGTTCGGCGCGCAGGTCCGCGGGCAGCTCGAAGTCGAGCGCGGCCAGGTTCACGTCGAGTTGTTCCGCGCTGCTCGCGCCGACGATCGCGGCGGCGATGCCGGGCTGGGTGGCGACCCAGTTGAGCGCGACCTGGGCCGCCGAGACGCCCAGCCTGCCCGCGACGCTCTCGACCGTGGCCAGGAGCCGCCACTCCTGCTCCGTCCACGACTGCCCGGAGCCGCTGAGCCGGCCCGCTCCCGTCACCCCCTGGCCGGTGGGCCGGTACTTGCCGGTCAGGAAGCCGCCGCCGAGCGGGCTCCACGCGGTGATGCCGAGCCCCAGGCTCTGTCCCATCGGGACGTGCTCCAGCTCGATCGCCCGGCTGATGAGGGAGTAGGGCAACTGCAGGTTGACCACCGGTTCGAGGGAGTGGGCCTCGGCGTAGGTCTGGGCGCGGGAGGCGTACCAACCGGGTACGTCCGACAGGCCCGCGTAGCGGATCTTCCCGGCCCTGGTGAGGTCGTCGAAGGTGCGCATGACCTCCTCGACCGGCGTGATCCGGTCCCAGGTGTGCAGCAGGAACAGGTCGACGTGGTCGGTCCGCAGGCGGCGCAGCGACGCCTCGACCGCCCTGATCATGTGCTTGCGGCCGTTGCCGCCCGCGTTCGGATCGCCGGGGTCCACGCTGTTGGTGTACTTGGTGGTGAGTACCAGCCGGTCGCGTACCTTGGCCTCGGCGATGAGGTTGCCGAGGATGACCTCGCTCTCGCCGGCGGTGTAGAAGTCCGCGGTGTCGATGAAGTTCCCGCCCGCTTCGAGATAGCGGCGGAAGATCGGGCGGGCCTCCTCCTCGGTCTTGCCGTAGGCGGCGTGGAAGCCGCCGGTGCCGAAGTTCATCGTGCCCAGCGCCAGCGGGCTGACGCGCAGTCCTGAGCGTCCGAGCAGGTAGTAGCGGTCCATGGGCATGGCGGTCCCTCTCCGTTCAGATACGACGCGGTTCAGCTTGCGCAGCCAAAAATGGACTGTCAAGTCCAGAAATGGCCCGGCCGGATCAGGAGAGGGCGCGCGAGCGGTCAGTCGTTCCTGGTCCGGGTCAGGGAACGAGGGCGCAGGTCGGTCCAGTGGGTCTCGATGTAGTCCAGGCAGGCGGCCCGGGTGTGCTCGGTGAGGACGACGGTCCAGCCGGCCGGGACCTCCGCGAAGGAGGGCCACAAGGAGTGCTGGTTCTCGGCGTTGACCAGGACCAGGAAACGGCCGTCGGCGTCGTCGAACGGGTTGGTGGTCATGTTCGGTCCCTCCGGGGAGTCAGATGGGTCGGGTGGCACGCCGTCGAGGGCGACGACGTGGGCTCATCGGGCCACGGCCGAGCGGTAGTCCTCGTCGGTGGTGAGGAGGTCGCGATGGGTGCTCTCCGCGGTGATGACGCCGTCGTCCAGGACGAGGACGCGGTCGGCGGCGTCCAGGAAGGCCGGGCTGCTGGTGATCACGATGGTGGTGCGGTCGCGGCGCAGCCGTGCGACGTTGCGCGCGATGAGCTGTTCGGTGACCGCGTCGACGGCGGTCGTCGGGTCGTGCAGGACGAGGATGTCGGCGTCGGCGGCGAGAGCGCGGGCCAGGGACAGCCGTTGGCGCTGCCCGCCGGAGAGGTTCGCGCCCCGGTCGCGGACGCCGTGGTCGATCCCCTCGTGGTGGAGGGCGATGACGTCGGTCAGCATGGACGCCTCGACGGCCTCGGCGACCAGGCGGCCGGTGCCCGCCGGGTCGATGTTCGTACGGAGGGTGCCCGCGAAGATCTCCGCGTCGTACGGGTTCACCAGCAGGTGCTCGCGGACCGCCTCGATCGACAGGTCCCGCGTTTCGTGCCCGCCGACCCGCACGACCCCCTCGTACGCGCCGGGCGGGACGTGCACGGCCAGGAGGGAGACGAGGTCGGCCGCCGCGCGCGGCCGGTAGGCGGCGATCGCCACGAACTCGCCGGCGGACACGTGGAACTTCAGCCCGCGCAGTGACCCGTATCGGACGTCGTCGACCTCCAGGTCCCCGCCCGCGGACGGGCGCCGTGTCCCCGGGGTCATCACCGCGGGCGCGGCCAGGACCAGCGCCATCCGCTCGGCCGACGCGCGCGCGACCATCACGTACTTCGGCATCTCCGAGAACAGCTTGAGCGGTTCCATGATGAACTGCGCCAGCCCCACGCCCATGACGAGTTGCCCGATGCTGATCCGGCCGTCGAACGCCAGCCACCCGGCCGTCAGGGTCACGGCGGTGGCGAGGACCGCGTTGAGCGCGAGCGCGGCGCCGGCGTACGCGCCGTTCACCTTCGCGACGGTGATCGCCTGGCTCTTCGCCTCCGTGCTGACCTTCCGGTAGGACAGGAACGCCGCGTGGTTGCCGCCGAAGCCGTGCAGCGGGCGCAGGCCGGTGATCAGGTCGGCCACCTTCGCGCCCGCCCGCGCGACCCGGGCCTGCTGTTCGCGGGTGCCGGCGCCGATCCGCTGGGAGATCACGCTCAGGATCGACAGGATCGCGATGGTTCCCACGATCACCAGCAGGCCGAGCCAGACGCTGGCCGTGCCCAGCGCGACCGCGGTGATCAGCACCGCGACCAGTGAGCTGACCAGCAGCGGCACCACCTCGATGATGTCCGCGGTCTGGTCGGCGTCCTCGGTGGCGATGGTCAGGACCTCGCCGGACTTGAGATCGACGTCCCTGGCCACCGGTTGCAGCCCGCAGGCCGCGACCCGTACCCGCCAGCGGTGCGCCTCGGTCGTGTTGGCCTTCTGCAGGATGCGCATGCCGAACCGCCACGACAGCGACACGGTCGTGATGATCACGGCGAGCGCGGCGATCGACCAGCCCAGGGAGGCGAGGCTGCGCTCCCGCAGCGTGTGCTCGACGATCAGTCCGAGCGCGATGGGGAAGGCGGTCTCGGCGGCCTGGTACATGCCCATGAGGACGGTGCCCCAGGTCATGGCGCCCGCGTTGCGCCGCAGCGCGGTCCGCAGGATGCCGGATCCGGTCAGGGACATGTGCTGGTCAGGAGTTGTCATCGAGGTGCCGGGCAATCGCTTCCGGGGTTCGCAGGGCGAGGAGGTCACGGATGGTGATCACGGGGCCGTACTCGCGGCGGAGCAGCCCGATCAGTCGTACGGCCAGCATGGAGTGCCCTCCGAGTGACGAGAAGTCGCTCACCGCGCTCACCTCGTCCTCGTCCAGGTCCAGCGCCTCGGCGAAGAACTCGCACACCACCGCCTCGGTCCCGGTCACCGGGCCGCGCTCGCCCGCCGTGGTCAGCGCGCCCAACGGCCTGGCCTCCGGCAGCGCCTTGACGTCGGCCTTCCCGTTCACCGTCAGCGGGATGGCGGCGACGTCGGCGTAGTGCGTGGGGCGCAGGTGGTCCGGCAGCCCGCCGCCCACCTCGGCGGCGACCGTCGCCAGGTCGGAGTCACCCAGGACGAGGTACGCGGCCAGCCGGTACGCGCCGTCGCCCCCCGGTTCGGGCTGGGCGACCACGGCGGCGAACCGCACCGCGGGGTGCGCCGCGAACGCGGCCTCGACCTCGCCCGGCTCGACCCGGTGCCCCCGGATCTTGACCTGCTGGTCGGTGCGGCCCAGGTACATCAGGTTCCCGTCGGGCCGCCGGACCACGAGGTCTCCTGTGCGATACATGCGTTCGCCCGGTTCGCCGAACGGGCACGCGACGAACCGGTGCGCGGTCTGGGCGGGCTGCCCGAGATAGCCGCGCGCGATGCCGACGCCCGACACGTACAGCTCGCCGGGAACGCCGTCCGGAACGGGCCGCAGCCAAGGGTCGAGCACGTACACGTCGGTGTTGTCGATCGCCACGCCCACCACCGGGTCCTGGCACTCGAAGGTGCCGACGCCGAGGGTGTTGATGGTGTACTCGGTGGGTCCGTACAGGTTGTAGCCGACCGTCCCCTCGGTCTCGGCGAGCCGCCGCCACAATGCCGGGGTGACCGCCTCGCCGCCCAGCAGCACCAGCGCGGGCCGCCGTGCCGGGTCGTCGAGCAGCCCCTCGGCCACCAGTTGCCGCGCGTAGGTGGGGGTGACGTTGACGACGTCGATGCCGTGCTCCAGGCAGTACTCGACCAGGCGGGGCGCGTCGCGGCGCAGCTCCTCGTCGCAGATGTGCACCTCGTGGCCGTCGGCGAGCCACAGGAGCTCCTCCCACGACATGTCGAACGCGAACGACACGGTGTGCGCGATCCTGAAGACCCGGTGCGCGTGCTCCGCCAGCACCGGGCCGAAGATCCGGCGCTGGTGGTTGACCAGCATGTTGGTGAGCCCGGCGTACTCGGTCACCACGCCCTTGGGCCTCCCGGTCGATCCCGAGGTGTAGATGGTGTAGGCGGGGTGCCGCAGGCGGTTCGGATCGTCCGGCGCGAACGTGGTGAAGGGCTCGGCCTCCGGCAGGGGGCGGTCCAGCTCGATCAGGTCGCCGGTCAGCCGGGGAGAGACCGCGCTCACGGTGAGGATCACCTCCGGCCGGGCGTCCGCGACGATGGTGGCGATCCGCTCGTCCGGGTGGTCCAGCTCCAGCGGCACGTACGCGGCCCCGACGCGCAACACGGCGAACAGCGCCACGATCGAGTCGAGAGAGCGCGGGATCGCCAGGCCGACGGTCTTCTCGGGGCCGAGGCCGCGCCGGGCGAGCACACCCGCCACCGCGCGGCTGCGGTCCCGAAGCTCGGCGAACGTCATGGTCCGGCCGTGGGCGACGAGCGCGACCCGCTCCGGGCTGCGGTCCGCCGCCCGGTCGAACCGGTCGACCACGGTGTCGGTGCCGACGTCCGTCCGTTCGGCCGGCTCGGGCTCCGGCCCGAATCCCCGCAGCGCGCCCACCGGCCCGGTCGCGCGGGCCAGGTCGTCGAGCACGCGTACGTAGTCGTCCAGGAGACGGCGGGCGCGCTCCGCGTCGTGGTCGCGATGCTCCAGCTTGACCGTGAGCCGGTCGCCGGGCGTGACGACCCAGGTGAACGGGTAGTGCGTGGAGTCGTCGGCCCGTACCTCGGTGATGCCGTGCCTGGCGTTCATCGTGGCGAACGCGTCCAGGTCCAGGAAGTTCTGGAGCACGAACAGGTTGTCGAACAGGGTGTCGTGGCCACTGGCCCGCTGGATCTCGCCGAGCCCCAGGTGCTCGTGCTCCATCGCCGCGGCTCTGGCCGCGTGCACGGCGGACAGGTAGTCCCGCACGGTGTCGTCCGGTCGTGCCCGCGTCCACATGGGCACGGTGTTGAGCAGGACGCCGACGATGCCGGACAGGCCCTCGCCCTCCCGGCCGGAGACGGTCACGCCGAACACGGCGTCGCCTCGGCCCGTGTGCGCGCCGAGCAGCAGGCCGAGCGCGCCGGTCAGCACCGCGTTCAGCGTGACGCCGTGTGTCCTGGCTGCCGTCCGCAGCAGTCGCGACTGTTCGGCGGACAGCATGCGCACGAGTGCGCGCGGCAGGTCGTCGGGGAGCAACGGTGACGGCCCGTCGAGCAGCGTCGGGCCGGGCAGGCCGGTCAGGTGCCCGGCCCAGAAGCGGTGCGCGGCGGAGGTGTCCTTGGCGTCGAGTGCCCGGGCGTGGTCCTCGAAGCTCGGCGTGGCCGGGGCCGGGTGCGGCGGCTCGCCCGCGACGACGGCCTCGTAGGCGTCGAACAGGTCGCGCAGGACGATCTCGCGTGACCAGCCGTCCCACAGCAGCAGGTGGTAGCTCAGCAGCAGGCCGTCGCGGTCGCCGGGCAGGCGCACCACGGTCAGCCGGATCAGCGGCGGCTCACCCGGGTCGAAGCCCGTGTCGCGGTCCCGGGCGCGCAGGGCTTCGACGTCCGCCTCCGTCGACAGCTCTATCGTGCGGACGTCGACCCGCCGGTTCGCCGCGAGGACCTGGACCGGGTTTCCTCCGGCGTCGGTGGTGAAGGCGGCGCCCACGGCCGGGTGCCGCCTGATCACGTGTGCCATCGCCTCGGCCAGGGCGCCCGCGTCCAGCCGCCGGTCGAAGGCGAAGTAGCTCTGCGCGACGTAGTGCCCGGCCGGGCCCGTCAGTTGCGCCTGGAAGAACAGGCCCTTCTGGAGCGGGGTCACCGGCGCCGTCCGCTCGGTCGTCTCGCAGGCGTCCGCGATCGACTCGAGCGCGCGCCGCCAGTGCTCGGTCAGCTCGTCGGGGATGCCCTCGGCGAGGGTGAAGACCGCGCGCAGGCCGCCGGTGGCCGCGTCGATCCACGCGTTGACCTCGACCGCGTACGGGCTGCGCTGGTCGCCGCCGGTGATGCGCAGGGATTGGGACTCGCTGCCCCGGCCGAGGTAGTTGAACAGCACCTGGGGGCGCGCGTCCAGCAGCGGGGCCGTCTGCGGGTTGAGGTACCTGAGCTGGCCGTAGGCGACCTGCCCGCGCTCGTCCCGCTGGCGTTCCGCGACCTCGCGCGCCGCGGCGACGGGGTCGGTGTGCGCGGTGAGCCGTACGGGTGCGATGGAGGTGAACCAGCCGACCGTCCGCGTGTAGTCGTGGTGTTCGAGCACCGGGACCCGGCCGTGCCGCTCCACCTCGATCGCGAGGTCGGCGGGCGACCGCTGGATGCGCGTCAGCGCGGTACGCAGCGCGCCGCACAGCAACTCGGTGAGACCGACGCCGAGCGCGTCCGGCGCGGTACGCGTCACGCGGGCGGTCACCTCGGGCGCGACCTGCACCTCGATCTCGCGCAGCCCTTCGACGACGGGCAGCAGCGCGGGCGCTTCGAGCGTGGTGACCCAGTGATCGAGGTCGTCGGTCACGTGGGCGGACCGGCTCGTCAGCGCGTCGGCGTATTCGGCGTAGGACGTGGTCGGCGGTTCCGGATGAGCCCCGCGCAGGGCGGCGGCGAGGTCGTCCAGCAGGACCAGCCAGGACACCGAGTCGACGGCGAGGTGGTGCGCGGTGACCACCAGCGTCCGGCTCGCGGCCAGCCACGAGAACGCGATCATCTCCCCGGACTCGGGATCGAGCCGTCCGGCGGCTTCGTTCGCCACGGCCGTCGCGTCGGTCGAGTCCGTACGGGCGACGGCGACCTCGCGGGCGGGCTCGGTGCGCAGGGCCCACGTGCCATGCTCGACGCGCAGCCGCAGCCGCAGGGCCGGGTGCGCGGCCACGACGGCGTTCGCGGCGCGCTCGGCGTCGCCGAACCCGGTGCCCTCGGGCGCCACCAACGTCCTGGCCTGGGCGAACCGGGTGAGAGAGCCGCCCAGCTCCCGTTGCCGCAGGATGATCGGCGTCGGGGCCAGCGGGCCGTCCTCGCCGTGGGCAGGCACGGCGGCCGGGGCCCGCGGCGTGCGCGTCGCCAGGTGCGCGGCGAGCGCGCGCGGCGTCCTGTACAGGAACACCTCACGTGCGGTGATCGGCAGGCCGAGCGCCCTGGCCCGGTTGACCACCCTGATCGCGACGATGCTGTCGCCCCCGGCGACGAAGAAGTCGGTGTCGCCGTGCACCTCGCCCCCGGGCAGCGCCTCGGCGAAGACGGCCACCAGCGTGGCAAGGGTGGAGCCGCTCGCGGTCCCGCGACCGATCACTGAGGCGTCGTCCCGCGCGGTGCGCTCGCCGAGGGCCTTGCGGTCCAGTTTGCCGTTGACCGTCAGGGGCAGGGAGCCGACCGGCAGCACCAGGCCCGGCACCATGTACGCGGGCAGCTTCGCCGACAGCAGGCCGACGAGGTCGTCCGGCGCGTCACCCACGACGTGCGCCACCAGGTGGTCGCCGCCGACGGCCACGGTGACCGCCACGTCCACCACGCCGTCGACCTCCCTGATCACGGACTCCACCTCGCCCAGCTCGATGCGGAAGCCCTTGAGCTGCACCTGGTCGTCGGCCCGGCCGACGAACTCCAACTCGCCGTCGAGCGTGCGGCGGGCGAGGTCGCCCGTGTGGTACATGCGGGAGCCGTCACCCGCGAACGGGTCGGCCACGAACCGGCTCGCGGTGAGCCCCGGCCTGCCCAGATAGCCGTGCGCCACCTGGTCGCCGGCGACGTAGATGGCGCCCACCCGGCCCGGGGGCACCGGCCGGAGCCGGTCGTCGAGCAGGTGGGTGACCAGGCCGGGGATCGGGCCGCCGATCGGGCTGACGCTGTCGCGGAAGGAGTGGGAGGCGCGGGAGGCTTGGGGGGCTTGGGGG
>NZ_BAAAZP010000112.1:0-34670 GCF_039536965.1 Nonomuraea antimicrobica
CGCCGCCCACGCCGACCAGCACCGGGACGCCCAGGGCGACGGCGCGCTCGACGACGGCGGCGCGCACGTCCGGCGCGAGATATGGGCCGCGCCCGGTGTGGGCGAGCACGGCCAGGCCGGTCGCGCCGTCGGCCACCAGGCCGGCGAGGTAACGCGAGACCAGGTCGAGGTCCACCTCACCGGACGCCGTCATGGGGGTGGCCGCGGCGGCGATCAGCGTGCCCCGCAGCCGGTCCCGGAGGTTCTGTGCCGAGATATCCACCCGAGAGAGCTTATTTCAGTCCGGTCATCGCGATGCTGTTCACCAGGTACCGCTGCAGCAGGAAGAACACCACCAGGCACGGCACCACCGACACGGCCGCCGACGCCATGAGCACCGACAACTGCATCTCCTCGGTACGCAGCGTGGTCAGGCCCACGGTCAGCGTGCGGGTGGCGTCGCTCTGCCCGACGACCAGCGGCCACAGGAAGTCGTTCCAGTGCCACAGGAACACGAACACACCGAGCGTGGCCAGGATCGGCCTGGTCAGCGGCAGCACGATCGTCCAGTAGACCCGCCACTCGGAGGCCCCGTCCACCTTGGCCGCGTCGAACAACTCGTCCGGCAACCCCAGGATGAACTGCCGCATCAGGAAGACGGCCTGCGAGTTCGCCAGCGTCGGCACGATCAGCCCCCAGAACGTGTCCACCCCGTTCAGGCTGTTGACCAGCACGAACGTCGGGATGAGCGTGGCCTGGAACGGCACCATCATGGTCGCGAGGAACGTCCAGAACATCGCCTCCCTGCCGGGGAAGCGCTTCTTGGCGAAGGCGTACCCGGCCATCGACGCGGTGAGCAGGATGACCACCACGGAGACCACGGCGTAGACCAGCGAGTTGACCGTCCAGGCGACGAACCCGGACGACTCCAGCACCCGCGTGAGGTTGTCCAGCGTGAGCGACTCGGGCCACTGCCGCGGCACGGTCGGCCGGCCCGCGGGCGACAGCGCCACGATGAACATCGCCACGAACGGGCTCACGGTCAGCACCGAGAGCAGGGCGAGCAGGGCCGCCAGCGGCCACCTGCCCCGCCACCAGGGGCGGCGGGCCGCGCGGGCAGGCTTGGCTCCGGTGACGGCGCGGGACGCGGTGATCGTCATGTGTTGCCCCGATCCAGGAAGCGGCGCTGGATCAATGACACGACCAGCACGATCGCGAACAGCACCATGCCCCAGGTGGCGGCGTAGCCGAAGTCGAAGGACCTGAAGCCATGGTCGTAGATGCCGTAGATGAGCGTGTAGGTGGCCCTGGCCGGGCCGCCGCCGGTCATCACGTAGACGGTGTCGAAGGTCTGGAACCCGCTGATCGTCTCGATCACCACCACGAAGAAGATCGTGGGCTTGAGCAGCGGCAGCGTGATCCTGCGGAAGCGCTGCCACGCGCTCGCCCCGTCGACCCTGGCCGCCTCCAGGTAGGAGGCGGGGATCGACTTCAGCCCGGCCAGCAGGATCAGCATCGAGTAGCCGAAGCCCTTCCACACCGACACCACGGCCAGCGCGGGCAGGACCACCGCCGACTCCTCCAGGAACGCCACCGGGCCGAGGTCGGCCTTGGCCAGCAGGCCGTTGATCAGCCCGTCGAACTCGTAGATCCAGCGCCAGATGATGCCCGCCAGCACGAAGCTGGTCACGTACGGGAGGAAGAGCATCCCGCGGAACAGCCCGCGCATGAAGACGACCTGGTTGAGCAGCAACGCCGTGCCGAGCGCCACGAGCAGGGTGAGCGGCACGTAGACCGCCACGTAGACGAGCGTGACCCGCAGGCTCAACCAGAAGTTCACGTCGTCGAGCAGCCGGGCGTAGTTGTCCGCGCCGATGAGGTCCCAGTCGCCGCCGATGTTCCAGTTCGTCAGGCTCATCCCCGCCGCCGCCAGCGACGGGAAGATCCGGAAGGTCAGGAACAGCACGAGCACGGGCAGCACGAACAGCAGGCCGGTGACCGGGTCACGCAAGCGTTGACGCACCAGGTGTTTCCTTTCCTCGCTCAGCCGCCGCTGGTGAGCAACTGGTCGGCCTCCTTGGCGGCCGCGTCGAGCGCGGTCCTGGCGTCCTCCTTGCCGAGCAGCGCCGCCTGGATGTGCGGGGCGAGTACGCCCATCACCTGGCGGGCCTTCGGGTGGGTGTCGCCGGGGAAGGCGTACTGCAGGGACTTGGCGAACTCCTTGGACGACTCCGACTGGCCGGGCACGGTCACGTCGGTGCGCGCGGGGAAGAACCCCGACTCCTTCGCCAGCTCGGCGGAGACCTCGGGCGAGGCCAGGTAGGTGGCGAGCTTCTTGGCGGCGTCCTTGTTCTCGCTGTGCCTGGCCAGCACCAGCGCGCCGGGGATGCCGAACGCGACCCGCTTCCTGGCCTCCAGGGGCAGGCCGATGCCGACGTTCTCGGCGCCGATGGCGGTGCCGAGCTGGTCGGCCTGCAGCGCGGTGGCCGCGTGGTACATGGCCGTCTTGCCGGCCGCCAGCGGGCCGCCCTCGATGTCGTTGCCCTTGCTGGCGGTGTTCTCCGGCAGGCCGCCCGCGGCCTTCAGGTCGAGCAGGAGCTGCAGGCTCTCCACGCCCTCAGGGCCGTTGAAAGCGACCGACCTGCCGTCGGCGGCGAAGACGGTGCCGCCGTTGGCCCACAGGATCGGGTAGAAGCTCTGGTTGAGGCTGACCTCGGGCTTGCCGGGGTAGTCGAGCACGGCGACCTTCTTGGCGGCCAGCTTGGGCGCGGCCTCCTTCAGCTCGGCCAGCGTCTCCGGGGCCTTGCCGACGCCCGCCTCCGCGAACAGCTTCTTGTTGTAGATGGGGGCGGTGATCGTCTGATAGACGGGGACGCCGTAGAGCTTGCCGTCGATGCTGAGGGCGGACAGCGAGTTGGGCAGGTAGGCGGCCTTGGCCGGGGCGACGACGTCGTCGACCGCCTCGATCGTGCCCTGCTGGGCGTACTGCGGGAGCTGGTCGGGACCGAGCACGACGAGGTCGAAGCCCGTCTTCGAGACCAGCGCGGTGGTGACCTTCTCCTGCCGCCCCTCCCAGGGCTGCTGGTCGATCTTGACGTCGATCGTGGGGTTCGCGGTCTCGAAGTCCTTCTCGACCTTGCCCCAGAACGCCTGGCTCTTCGCCTGGTCCGCGATCACGGGATACATCCACAGGGTCACCGTGCTCCGGTCCGAGCCGCTGCCGGATGATCCACACCCGGTGGCCGCGAGGCTCAGGGCGGCCACGACGCCGACTGCCGCTGCCTTTTTCATCGGCGGCTTCCTTTCGAAACTAATACCGGTCCTGACCGAAACCTAGTGAGCGGCTCTTGGTGGGGTCAATGCTTGATACATGACCGTAACTACGGACGAGCCCGAAATTTCGACATTTCATGGGCGATCAGCTCCACGTGCTCCGGGGTGTAGTTCTCGTTCCAGTCGATGACCAGCAGCGTACGGTCCACCAGCTCCTCGGCCCGCGGGCACGGATTCGGCTCGTAGCCGTCGAGGGGGTAGCGGGCGGCGCCGTAGATGGCCGCGTCCCACACCGGCGCCCTGTTCAGCGGCTCGGCGAGGTACCCGGCCCGCGCGGGGATCCCGGCCGCCGCCAGGTGCGCGGCCCGCTCGGGCGCGTCGCCGTCCGGGCACACGACAGGGAAGAGCCACCAGGCGTGGCCGCCGGGACGCGGCAGCCGTATCCCCGGCAGGTCCCCGAGGGCTTCGAGCAGCCGTACGGCGGTGCGGCGGCGGGCGGCGACCACCCCGGGCAGCTTGACGAGCTGGGCGCGGGCCACGGCGGCCTGCAGCTCGGTCATGCGGTAGTTGAGCCCGAAGGCGGCGTGCGACCGCCCCGCCGCGCGGTCCCATCCCTTGTCGGAGAAGAGCCGCATCCTCCTGGCCAGCTCGTCGTCGTCGGTGATCGCCACCCCGCCGTCCCCGCAGGTGATGTGCTTCCACTGCTGCAGGCTGAGGCAGCCCACCTGGCCCACGGTCCCCGCGAGCCGGCCGCCGGGGAGCCCGGTCAGCCACGCCTGCGCGCAGTCCTCGATCAGCGCCAGGCCGTGCTCGTCGGCGAGCGCGCGCAGCTCGTCGATCCTGGCGGGCGCGCCGAACAGGTGGACCGCCATGATCGCCTTCGTACGGGGGCCGATCCGCGCCGCCACCGCCTCCGGGTCGAGATTGCCGTCGGAGGGATCGACATCGGCGAAGATAGGGACCGCGTTTTGCGCCAAGATGGGGGCCACAGTCCCGAAGTCCGTGATCGGTGTCGTGATGATCTCGTCCCCAGGGTCCGGCGCCGCCGCGACGACCGCCAAGTGGAGGGCCGCGGTGCCGGAGCTGCAGGTGATCGCGTGGCGGGTGCCGTACACGTGCGCGATCTCGCGCTCCAGCGCGCGCGCCTCGGTCCCCCACACGGAGTTGAGCATGCCCGAGCGGATCACCCGCTCGGCGGCGGCCACCTCCTCGTCGCCGAGCGTACGGCCGTCGCTCTCGGCCATGGACGGGAACTTCACCGGGCACCTCACAAGTTATGATTGCGGTCTAGACCGAAACGAGCAAGAGGGAGGCGTGGGTGGGAATCGTCATCGGTGTCGTCGGCCCGCATGACCTGGTCGACGACGTCGCGGCCGTCTGCGAGGAGCAGCCCGGCGTCAGCACGCTGCGCCTCGACTACGACCACGAGTCGCAGGCGCCCGCGATCGTCGAGGCGCACGCCGCCGCCGTCGAGGGGTGGCTGTTCACCGGCATAGTGCCGTACATGCTCTCCCGCGACGCCGAGGCGCTCACCCGTCCGGCCGCGTTCGTCGACTACTTCGGCGCGACACTGCTCAACGCCCTGGTACGCCTCCAGCACCAGGGCCAGGAGATCACCCGGCTGTCGATCGACACGCTGTCGGCCGCCGACGTCAACGCGACGTTCGCCGAGGCCGGGCTGCCGACCGGCGAGGTGCGCACGCTTCCCTACCGGCCGGAGATGACCTCCAAGCGGGCGATCGCCTTCCACCGCAAGGGGCCCGCGCACCCGGTGATCACCTGCCTCAGCTCCGTGCACGAGGCCCTGCGTGACGAGCTGCACGTGCTGCGCCTGGTGCCGTCCGTGCACTCCGTACGCGCGGCGCTGCGCCAGCTCATGCTGACCGCCGAGGGGCAGGTGCAGGAGGACGCGCAGATCGCGCTCGGGCTCATCGAGGTGGCCAACGAGGAGGGACTGCTGCGCGAGGCGACGGCGCTCGGCGGCACGCTGGCGGCCTTCCGCGGCGGCACGCACCTGCTGGTGACGACCCGCGGGCCGCTGCACGACGCCACGGGCGGCTTCACGGGGCTGCCCATGCTGGCACGGCTGGCCGCCGAGAACGACGTGGTCCGCGTAGGTTTCGGCCTGGGCCGCAGCGCGGCGGAGGCGGAGAGCCTGGCCCGCCGCGCGCTGGCCAGGGCGCGGCGGCTCGGCGAGGTCTCCGCGGTCCTGTCGCTGCGCGTGGACACGGACATCGTCCTGGAGTCGGCGCCGATCGTGCCCGCGGGCGACAAGAACCTGTCGGTCATCGCCCGGCGGGTCGGGCTGTCGGTGCCCACGCTGGAGAAGCTCATGGAGGCGCGGGCCGCCGCGGGGAACGAGCCGCTGACGACCCGCGAGATCGCCGACCGCCTCGCCGTCCAGCAGCGCACGGCCCGCCGTATGCTCCACCGCCTGGAGCTGGCGGGCCTGGCGGAGCGGACGGGCAACCTCACCAGCGGCTCCAGCGGACGCCCTCTGACCCTCTACCGCCTCACCCTCTGAACCCCACGAACCCCCCGAACCGCCTGACCGCCCCGCCGGTGGCACGGGGCGGGCTGGTGCGGGGCGGGCTGGTGCGGGGCCGGGCCGGGTCATCGGTCAGGACAGCCAGCGGCTCAGGCCGTCGGTGACGAACTCGTCGTCCCTGAGCCACGGATACGCGGCCCAGATCCGGTCGATCTCCGCCAACTGCCCCGGCGACAGGTCCTCGTCCGGGTCGAGGCACCAGCGTCCCTCCAGCAGCCCCTGACGGCGCAGCACCTCGTGGATGCCCGGGATGCAGCCGCGGAAGCCGTTGGCCGAGTCGAAGATGGCGGCGTTCGCGTCGGTCAGGTGGCCGTCGAGGGTGAGCAGCCGTCGCACCGCCGCGTCGTCGCCGCCCTGCGCGAGCTTGGCCTCCTCCAGCAGTTCCACGGCCCGCCGCACCCACACCGCCCACTGGCCGAGCAGCCCGCCGACGAACTCGACCTCGACCTCGCGCCCGTCCACCACCACCCGGTGCCCGGTGACGAGGTCGGCCAGGATGTGGTCGTCGTTGCCCGTGTAGAGGGCCACCTCCCCGGCCCGCCCGGCCCGTACGACGCCGTGCAGGACGTCCAGCGTCCGGTACCGGTCGAAGGGGGCGACCTTGATGCCCACCACGGACTCCACGGCGGCCAGACGCGTCCAGAAATTTCTTGACAAGGGGCGTCCGCCCACTGCGGGCTGCAGATAGAAGCCGATCACCGGCAGCACCTCGCCCACCGCCCTGGCCCGGTCGATGAGCGCGTTCTCGTCGAGGTCGCGGTGCGGGCTGAGCAGCACCATGTGGTACCCGTGCAGCCTGGCCAGCTCCGCCTCCGCCACGGCCTGCGCGGTGGGCCCGGTGGCCCCGGCCACCAGCACCACCTCGCGCTCGAACTCCCCGGCGGTCCGCGCCGCCAGTTCGAGCACGGGGGGCAGCAGGCCGGTGCCGTGGATGGCGAACTGCGTGGTGTGCACCCCCACCGCCAGGCCGCCCGCCCCGGCCTCGACGTAGTAGCGGGTCAGCGCCCGCTGGCGGCGCTCGTCCAGTTTTCTGTCCTCGGTGAGCGCGAGCGGGTGCGCCGGGATCACGAGGCCGCGCCTGAACAGGTCGTGCACAGACGTCTGCGCCTCTGGAGCCGTGCTGAGCACGTGAAGGTCCCCCTTTGACGTTGATGGCATGCGGGTCAGAAGCGCCCGTCGCGGCGCTCGAACTTGGTGGGCTTGCCGAGCAGCGGCCCGCCGCCCGCGACCCAGCGCGCGGTGTGCTCGATGAGCTCGGCCGGGGTCAGCTCCGGGTAGCCGAACAGCCGGTGGCAGCGCGCCGCGTTCGACAGCAGCGCGGTCGGCGCCTCCTCGCCGGTGAACACGGGCTCCTTGCCGAGCGCGGCGCCGAGGGCCTGGGCGGCCTGCCGTACGGAGATCAGCTCGGGGCCCGTCACGTTCAACACGTACGGCGGCGTGTCGGCCAGCGCCAGGGACCGGAGCGTGACCTCGTTGGCGTACCCCTGCCAGACCACGTTCACCTGCCCGGTCGAAAGGTCCACGGGCTCGCCGGCCAGGACCTTCTGCGCCAGATCGACCAGGACGCCGTAGCGCAGCTCGACCGCGTAGTTGAGGCGGATCAGCGACGTCGCCGTGCCGTACCTCTCGGCGAAGTGCGTCAGCACCCGCTCGCGGCCGAGGCAGCTCATCGCGTAGTCGCCCACGGGGCCCACGGGCGTGTCCTCGGTGCAGCCGCCGCTGGTGACGGGGACGAGCGGGTAGACGTTCCCGGTGGACAGGGCGGCGATCCTGCTGTCCCTGAACCGGTCGGCGACCCGGCCGGGCAGGTAGGTGTTGGTGAACCAGGTGGCGTGCTCGCGCCCCTGCGTGCCGAACTTGGCGCCGACCAGGAAGACGACGTTCGCGGCGTCGGGAAGGTCGCGCAGCGCCCGTTCGTCGGCCACGTCGGCGGGCACCACCGTGGCCCCTTCCGCCGCGAGCGTCTCGGCGAGGCCCGGCTCGGAGAAGCGGGACACGGCGATGATCCGCCGCTCGCGCCCCGCCGCGCCGGTGGCTCTGAGCGCCAGCCGGACCAGGCTCGGCCCCAGCTTGCCCCCGGCGCCCAGGATCAGGATGTCGCCGTCGAGCCTGCTCAGATCGTCCACGAGCCCGGCGCTGGGCCGCGCCAGCCGCTCCTCGAGTTCCGCTGTCGTCCGCACGCGGGTTCTCCTCCATCGGTCAGTTACGGTCCAGACCGTAACCGGGGCCGACTTCGGCTGTCAACGGGTACGGCCCGGTCAGGCGCTCTCGCGGGCGCGGACCAGCACCTCGAGGATGGCCCTGGTCTCCCCCCATGGCACCGGGCTGGGCGCGCCGCGCACCATGGAGAGGAACGCGTCGATGGTCCCCTCGTACCCGAGCTGCCTGACCGGATCGTCACCGCTCTCGATCACGATGGCGCTGGAGCCGTCGCGCCCGTGCAGGGTGACGCCGTAGGACTCGTCCCGCGAGACGCCGAGGATCTCGACCGTCCCCACGACGCCGCTGCCCCACCGCAGCGCGATCACACCGGTGTCCTCCGAGCGCAGCCCCTGGTAGTGCCGCCTGGCCCCGGCGGCGCCCACCAGCCGTACGTCCGGCCCGAGCAGGGCGACCAGCAGCTCCACGCCGTGGATCCCCATGGTCACCATGGTCCCGCCCCCCTCGCCCGGCGTGTCCTGCCAGGCGTTGTAGCCGCCGGCCCACAGGCCCACGTCGTGGCGGACGGTGGCCCGCACGGCCAGTACGTCTCCGGGATCGACCAGGGTCCCGGCGAAGGCGGGCGCGAAGCGCAGCACCGAGGTCGACAGCACCCGCTCGTGGATCGCCAGCCGGTCGAGCGCGTCGAGCTGGGCCCTGGTGGCGACGGCCGGCTTGTTGACGAAACAGGGCACGCCGGTCTCGAGCACCCGCGCCAGCGCCTCGGGCACCTGCGGGTTGGGCACGGTCAGCACCACGCCGTCGGGCCCGGTGGCCAGCGCCTCGCCGAGGCTGCCGGCCACCTTCGCCCCGGGGTGCTCCTCGGTGAAGCGCCGCAGCCGCTCGGGGTCCTGCTCCCACACCACCAGCTCGGCGTGGCGGGCCAGGGTGCGGGCGTCGGTGTACGGATGGCTGGTGGCGAGCCCGGCGAGAGCAACACGCACGATCGTCTTCCCTTCCTGACGGAAATGGGCACCATCATGGCAGCCCAGTGGCCCGGCGGCCCGGCCAGCCCGGCGAGCGCCCGCCCGCGCGCCGCAGGGTCTCCCCCGGCTCTTGCCATAACCTGATCACCGAAATACGGTCGGGACCGTTAATTGCCTAGGAGGCTTTGTGAAAGTCCGTCTCGCGGCGTTCGCCGCCGCCCTCCTCCTCGTCCCGCTCGTCCCGGCCCCCGCACTGGCCAGTTCGCCCACCCCGGCGGCGGCGCAGGTGGCTCCGCCCACCGGCTGCGGGTTCCAGAACCTCGGCACGATGCCGCTCGTCGGCGCGACGACGGCGGGCACCGCGCTCGACCCCACGTACCGGCGAGGTCCCCGCGTCTACTCGGTCACCTCCAGCGCCTCGGGACCGGCCGTGCTCGGCATCCGCGACGCCCGCGACGGCTCGCTCGTCGCCGAACGCCCGCTGCCGCTCGCGCTCGGCTCGTGGGCGGTCACCGTCGCGCCCGACCACTCGGTCTACGTCGGCTCCTACAACGCCACCGCCGGCGCGATGGGCCGCCTGTTCCGCTACGTCCCCGAGACGGACACGGTGACCGAGGCGGGCATCGCCATCCCCGGCGAGACCTTCATCTGGACGGTGGCCGCCTCCCGCGACGGCAGATCCGTCTACGGCGGAACCTCTCCGAGCGGCAAGCTGTTCCGCTACGACGTGGCCAGCGGCCGGTTCACCGACCTGGGCAGCCCGCTGCCCGGCGAACAGTACGTGCGGGACCTGGCCATCGGCGGGGACGGCACCATCTACGCGGGCATGGGCGCCACGTCCATGAAGGTCGTCGCGCTCACCCCGGAAGGCCGGGTGAAGAAGGTCATCGACGCGCCGATCGCCGGCGACGGCTGGGCCTACGACGTGGACATCGTCGGGAGGTACCTGCTCGTACGCTTCGTCACCACCACCGCCACCAACCCGATGGGCGTGTACGACCTGAGAACGGGCCGCTGGAAGGACGTCGTCGACGACGTGGACAGCCTGACCCTGGGCGGCGGGGCGCGCGGCGATCACGTCTACCTGTTCCAGGGCGACGAACTCACGAGATACGACCTCGATCGGGGCCGGGCGACCAGGCTCGGCTTCACCGACTACGGCGACGGCGCGGCCCGCCCGCTCGGCTGGCTCGGCAACACCCTGGTCGGCACCGCCTCCACCGGCAAGATCTGGCACTACGACAGCAGGACCCGCCAGGGCGAGGTCTTCGAGACCACGCTGAACGGCCAGCCGGTCAGCGTCAGGTCGATGGGGATCGGCCCCGACGGGCGGGTCTACGCCGGTGGGTTCTTCACCGGCGGGCTGGCCGCCTACGACACCGCGACCGGCGAGAGCCAGTTCTGGCCCAACGTCGGCCAGAGCGAGGGCATGGTCACCCACAAGGGCAAGCTCTACCTGGGCGTCTATCCCGGCGCGCGCATCTACGAGTGGGACGGCGAGGCTCCCAGGCAACTGCTCACGCTGTCCGAGCAGGAGCAGGACCGGCCGTTCGCCATGGTCTCGGCGGGCGACCACCTGGCCTTCGGCACCGTGCCCAAGAGCGGCGCCGCCGGGGGCGCGCTCGGCCTGTACGACCCGGCGACCGGCGACACCGTGATCAGGCGGAACATCGTCCCCGGCCACTCCATCGTCGGCCTGGCCTACCGCGACGGCGTCGTGTACGGCGCGACCTCGGCGTTCGGCGGTCTCGGCCGGCCGCTGGACACCGTGGCGTACGTCTTCGCCTACGACATCGCCACCGACACCGTGAAGTGGCAGACCGCGCCCGTGCCCGGCGACCTGTCACTCGGCTCGATCACCTTCGACGACCGGGGCAGGCTGTGGGGCATGACCCCGGACGCCGTCTTCGAGATGGACCCGGCGACCGGCCAGACCCTGCGCACCGCCAAGCACCAGGACTACCCGTGGGCGAACCAGACGCAGGTCTGGCTGGACACCAACATCGAGTTCCACGCGGGCGCGATCTGGGCCAAGGCGCAGGGCAAGGCGTACCGGGTCGACCGGGACACCCTCGCGTTCACCCAGATCGTCCGCCCGGTGTCCCTCATGCTGAAGGCACCGGACGGACATCTCTACCTGTCACGCAACGAGAACTTCTACACCTACCGGATCTGCGGCTCATAACGGAGGAGGGTCGCCCCTTCCGCGAAGTACACGTCACCGGACCTGTGCACCGCCAGTTGGTGCACAGGTCCTTCCCTGAGTACGGTGTGCCGCCGTGACCTCGGGTCGAACTGGAAGAGCGAGGATCCGGCATGCGCGCCGTAGAGTTTGCGGTCGCGCCGGTTGAACTCGAGCCTGCCGCTCGCGCTCGTGCTCGCCGACAGCGTGACCGTGGTGACGACCTTGCGTGCTCCGACGTCGACGGCGAAGACGGCGCCACCCGCGATGCCCCAGAGCCTGCCCCTGTCGTCGAAGGTCAGGCCGGGGATCGCGGGCTTGCCAGGGGCCGGGACCAGCTCCCAGAGCAGCCTGTTCTCACGTACCGACCAGGCGAACAGCTTGGCCTCCGGCTGGGTGGGCGGCGTGGCGCTCTGGCCGCTGTAGATCGAGGTGCCGCCGTAGACGACGCCGTCGCGGTAGGCCAGGGAGACGATCGACTGGTCGGTGATCACGTTGCGCTTCGCCGACTTGAGCGCGCCGGTCCTCGGGTCCCAGACGGCCAGCACGCCACCGAGGTGGCCGAGGTCGGGCATGGTGCCGACGGCGAGGTAACGGCCGGCCGAGACCATCGCCCTGGGCCTGATCTGCTTGTCGGCGCTGAGGTCGAAGAGCCTGGCCGGGTTGGCGGCCGGGCCCGGTTCGGGGCTCGGGGAGTACTCCGTGCTGTTCCAGGGCAGCTCCGGGTCGTAGGAGTAGACCCGGGCCTCGGGGTAGGCGCCGACGTAGAGCCTGCCGTCGTGGCTGGTCATGCCCTCGCTCTGCGAGAACGTGTGGAACTCCTCCGGCCGGCCCGTCTTGGGGTCGATGGCGGCGAAACCGCCGTTGAGGAAGCCTCCCGCGTACATCCTCCGGTCGGGGCCCTCGGAGAGGGCGGTGATGTCGATGGGTTCGCCCTTGATGCCGGTCTGGACGAACGACCTGGCCCCGGTCTGCGGGTTGTAGCGGAACATCAGACCGCGCCAGAGCAGGCCGACCACGCTCCTGCCCGGGTAGTCGGGCAGGCCGAGTTCGGCCCAGCCGATGCCGCGCGTGTTGGCGACCCTCCCGGTGATCGGTACGCCGGTGCCGGTGACGGTCCCGGTGCCCGGGTCGTAGCGGACCAGTTCGCCGGACTTCACCAGGTAGACGCGTCCCTGCTCGTCGGGGGCCGAGACGTCGAGGCCGTGCGCGGCGTCCAGGGAGCCCGCCCAGGCGCCGGCCGCGATGTCCCAGACGTGCAGCGGGCCAGGGCTGGCTCCGCCGAAGCGCACGTACAGGTGGCCGCCGGCCACGTTGACGTCGTAGGCCCACTTGCCTGCCGGGTCGAGGCCCGCGGGGAGCGGGATGCTCTTCACGGCCCCGCTGGCGGCGTCCACCTCGAACAGCGCCGCCGGGTCCTCGGTGCCGGCGTAGATCTTGCCGCCGCCGGCCGAGACGCTGCGGACGTAGGCGTGGGACGGTGACAGCTTGCCGTAGTCGCGCACGCCGGTCGCCGGGTCGTAGGCGAACAGCCTGCCGCCGGGCGAGGTCCCGCCGTACACGGTCGCGCCCTCGCCGGGGGCGACGCTCCAGATGAAGTTCTCCGAGGCGATCGGGCGGCCGAGGTCCTGGACGCCGCCCTGTTCGGTCCAGCGGTAGAGGCGGCCGTCGCCGTAGCTGCCGACGTACACGCTGCCGTCGGGGGTGGCGTCCACGGCCCACGAGCCGCCGGCTCCCGGCAGGTCGAACCTGGCCACCTCGGCGCCGGTCCCGGGATCCACGGCGTTGAGCCTGGCCGGGGTGCCGGAGGAGGCGGACCACAGCACGGTCCTGCCACCGGTGCCTGGGGCGACCGCGCCGCCGATGAGCAGGACGTCCTGAAGGGGCACACCAAGGTCGGTGATCTTCCCGCCGGACACGGCTTCGCCCGGCGCCACGCCGGCCGCGTTGGCCGCGTTGGCCGTGGGTAAGGCGAGCGTGACGGCGAGAGCGACGGTCGCCAGCCTTCTTATAAGGGTCATGCCCGAAAAGCTAAGAACGATGGAAGATCCCCGTCAAGAGCCTCAAGGCTGTAATTCCGGGCGGGCCCGGAATTACAGCCGTGAGTAGCGCCTCCAGCCGCGTCCGGCACGGCCGGGCGTGTCAGCGGAAGTCGGTGATCCGAAAGACGGAGATCATGTCAGACTTGCGAGGGTCCGCCGAGGCCGAGTTGTAGAAGGCGGCCTCGGCGCCCACCCAGCCGTGGAACGCGCCGTTGTCGTCGATGATCTGCATGAGCGGCTTGACGTGGGAGTTGCCCGAGTGGCAGAACTCACCGCGTTCCATGGCCAGGCAGGTGCACCAGTGCCACAAGGTGTCGCGGCGGTCGGCGTTGGTGATCTTCATGAGGTAGTACTGGATGGAGCTGACGTTAGGGCCCGTGCCCCCGCCGTAGTTGGGGCATCCGCCCGCGGCCTGGCAGGCGCCCGCCGACGAGGGCTGCACGTACGTCAGGCACCAGGTCGTGGTGTCGCAGGTGCGGAAGGACGAGTGGGCGAAGGTCTGGCCGTTGGAGGTGCCGACGTTGTCGCCCGACCAGCTCACCAGGTCCTGCTTGAGCACGCCGGGGAACGCCTGGACCGTGCTCATCGCCCGGCGGGTGCCGAGGTCTGCGTTGCTGCCGTAGCCGTAACCGTGGGTGGCGAGGGTGTTGTACTTGAAGTCCAGGCGGGCGAGGGCGCCGTCGGCGGACGGCCGTACGTACCACTCCTCGTTCCAGGTCTGGGCGATGTTCCAATGGATGCGCACCACGTCATCGGCCAGGCTGTAGGTGCCGGTGCGGGTCTCGTCCGGCGCTCCGGTGAATCCGCCGGCGGTGAGCACCTCGCAGGTGCGCACCCGCGAGGTGGACGAGCCGGACGTCGTCGAGCAACTGGAGTCGGGGACGGTTCCGGTGCCCTGCCGGGCCTCCGGGTGGCGCTGCCACCACAGGTAGGTGCTCGCCGTCACGGTCCCGTCGTCGGCGAACCGGTAGGTGCCCAGGCGCACCCAGTTCTCCCGGGACGCGGCGGCGAGGTTTCCGAGCGTCACCACGTAGTTGGCCTTTCCGCCCGGAGGAGCGACCGCCTCTCGGGAGGCGGCGGCGCCGGGCGGGGGCAGGGTCACGGCGGCGAGAGCGGCGAGAAGGGCGGCGAGAAAGATGCGCATGGGGCCTCCCGAAGACTTCCGTTCGATGGCCGAGCTACACGCGATTGTCCAGCCTTGGCGCGTTTCGGTCTATACCGAAATTGGCGCGGATGCCTCGTCCTGACGCGGCGAGCTGTGCCGTCAGACCGGTACCGGCACAATGGCGCGGATGACGACCCAGTACGACAACACCGACGCCTTCCGTGGCGCGAGCTTCACCAGCGCCACCTTCGCCACCGCGAAATTCCGCGACTGCGACATGCGCCAGGTCAAGATCGTCGACTCCCTGCTCGTGGACGTCAACGTGTCAGGAGAAATACGCAACTTCCTGGTCAACGACGTGGACGTCACGCCGTTCGTCGAGGCCGAGCTCGACCGGCGACATCCCGAACGCGTGCAACTGCGGGCGATGCGGTCAGCCGATGACTTCCGCGCGATGTGGGACACCCTCGAACGGCTCTGGACGGAAACGATCGCCCGGGCGGAGAAACTGCCGGAGGCGGCCCGCCACGAACGGGTCGACGGCGAGTGGTCGTTCGTCGAGACGCTTCGCCACCTGGTCTTCGCCACCGACGCCTGGGCGAGCCGGACGATCCTCGACGAGCCGACGCCGTTCCACCGGCTCGGCCTGACCCACACCGGTTATCCGGCCGCGGACGCGGCGGCACTCGGCCTCGACCTCGGTGCGCGCCCCTCGTACGCGGCGGTGATGGAGGCGCGCGCCGACCGGATGGCGCTGGTGCGAGGCATCGTCGGCAGCCTCACCGACACCGGGCTCGCACGGACGTGCACGCGCGCCCCCGCCCCCGGCTATCCCGAGGAGCCGGGCTCGGTCGGCGGTTGCCTGCGCGTGGTGATGGACGAGGAGTGTGAACACCGCCGCTACGTGGTGCGCGACCTCGCGGTACTCGAAGCGCGCCGACCCGGCTGACGGTCGCCGCGGCGAACCGGGCAGGGCGTCCAGCGGGTCACCGTCATTATCTGGAGTCCTCTCGATGGCCGAGGCTTTGACCTGCGGTGGTGCCTTGCGGACGAGGTCTGGGACGCGGATGCCGTTGGCGCGAAGGCACCCCGCTCATGGCCGGGGATCGTTACTCAAGCGTTGCCTGCACGGGGGGGAGTGGGAGTGCTCAGAGATAGTCGCGCCAGAACGGGACGGTGGCTTGAGGCGCCCAGTCTTCGGGATGCTCGGGCCGGGGCTCTTCGAACTCCTGGTTGATGTAGTCGAGCAGGTCGGCGCCGTAGTAGATGATGTCGCTGCCCCACATCGACAGCACCGGGTGGCCGAAGGTGCCGTGTCCCGCGGGCAGGAACCTGTGCCCATAGACGGGAACCATTCTTGGCACCCCGGCCAGCTGCGACCGTGCCAGGGCGACGGCCGCTTCGCCGGAATCCGGCCGCTCGCCCCAGGCGGGTTGCCAGTGCCCCTGCTGGATGTCCTGGAGCAGGAAGTCGATCGGCCAGTCGAGGTGCTGGCGGAGTTCGTCGGGATCGCCGTTGCGCCAGTCTGGCCATGGTCTTTCCCACACGTAGCTGGTGTCTGGTTCCTCTTCCCGCGGTTCGTGGACTGGCAGTCCGGCGGCAAGGAAGGCTCGGTGGTCGTCGGCGAACTCGAATCCGTATTCGTACTCTATGCGAGCGAACTCCGCGTCGGTCAGGCCCTCCTCAATCACACAGCAGTCCAGATGGACCAGGCGATGCGCGGCCTGCCTTCCGAGTTGAGCTCCTCCTTCGCTGATCATGTTCGAACCGTATCGCGGATGCCCTGTGCCATGGGCCCGCCACCGGGGCGATCGCTGGGCCTGGCTGCTGGTCGGAGGTGGCCGGTTCATCTGAGTGAGCGCAGTTCGCCGAGTACCGCAAGGCCGGTGTGGTCCTCGCCGAGGCACGGAGCTTGTCGATCTCGGTGCGGAGATCGGGCTGGCTGCATAGCCAGGACCGGGAGACGCCCGCTTCGCGGGCGACCGTCTCGATCGTTATCGGTCGGCCGGTGGCGTCGAGGCGCCGGAGCGCTCGCGTTGCCTTCTCCCGGGTTGAGCGGCTGCGCTCCTTGGCCGCGGCGACCAGATGGTGGGAGTTGTCAGCCCGCACTGGCCACCTCCGTGTCTTCGGTCGGGTCCCGGTCGGCTTCCAGCGCGGTGATGATCCAGTCCAGGTTTCCCCAGGACCTGCTCGTTCATCTCGACGACGCGGGTGTGCCCGGCGGTTTCCGCGGTCTCGATGAGCTTCAGGGTGCGGCGTCGCTGCTTGTGGTGCTCGGGCAGAAACTCGGGGGTCGTGATGAAGACCGGGCATGTCAGGCAGGCGTTGGCGTGCGGGCAGGTCTTTTGGACCGGCAGGCCGCAGTAGCCGTTGGGCAGCGGCTGTTTGGCCGGGGCGAGTCGGTCTTTGAGCCAGGCGGCGTCGGCCAGCGGCCCAGCAGGGTCGAGCTCAACAGCCTGTCCGGTGATGTTGACCTTGCGGGCGTTCTCCCAGTGCCGTCTGACGGTGGCGTCGTGCAGGCGGGCGTAGTGCGAGGTCATCGCATGTGACTGGTGATCGAGGAGTTGCCGGACGACTTCTTGCGGAACGTCCAGGTTGATCAGCCGGGTCGCAAAGGTGTGCCTTCTGCCCGCACTCGCTGTGTGCGGTTGTGTTCGTGTGGCGATCGAGCAGGTGGCTTTCCATCGGGGTGTTCGCGCTGGGGGTCGTCGCTCGTGCTGCGTTTCCGAGTAGGTCATGTGATGCAGATCACTGGCTTGGAGTGCTCGTAGTGCAGATCGTCGGTGGTGCCTGCGATCGTGTCCTGCGTGGGCGAGCTGGTCGAGCGGGTGGATGAACGGGACCGCGTGCTGGGGGTCGTGGACCGGGCAGAGGCGGAGCGTCGGCGATGGATGCATCGGATCGCGACGACGATCTGTCGCGATCCGATGCGGCGGATCCTCGTGCTGCGCCGAGCTGAACAGCTCACTCGCTTTCCCGGCCGCTATGACGTGATGGTCGGCGGTGCCGTGGACGTGGGCGAGTCGTATGAGGACGCGGCGGCCCGCGAGCTGTCCGAGGAGCTGGGTGCCGACGTCCCGGTGCGTTTCATGTTCAAGTTCCTGTGCCGGGATGGGGTCAGTCCTGTCTGGTTCGGGGTGCATGAGGCCGTGATCATCGAGCCATTGGTTCCGGATCCGTCCGAGATCGCTTGGCATGCCTGGCTCACAGAGCTCGAACTGCGGGGGGCCGTTGATCGATGGCCTTTCGTTCCCGGTGGGCGAGAGGCGTTGCGCCGATATTGGATATCCGGGACCGAGGGCCGGCCGTCGGCTGGCTGATCGGCGGCATCATGTCGGGTGGGTGGCTCAGCTGCATGGCCCGATGCCCGTAGTCCGGGCTGGCAGCCGACGTACTCCGGTGTCGCGGTCGTGCTGGCGGCGGAGTTGGAGGATCTCTTCGTGTTGGGCAGCGAGGCGCGAGAGCGCTTCTTTGCGGAAGTCCGTTAGTTCTTCGACCGTCTGACCTTGGTGGGCGAGGCGGTCTTTGAGTGCGGCGATCTCAGCTTTGAGCCGGTTGATCTGGGCGTCGCGGGGGTCGGGGGTGTCTCCGGCTTCGCGAATGACGGCGAGCCGTGTTTCGAATTCTTCGCGCAGGTGGGCGTAGGGGCGGGGTGCGGGAGTGCAAGAACAACGGCTCTGGCCCACTTTCGGTGGTGACGGAACGTGATAGCTCGTGTCGGTCCACGGCCATCTCGCCGTGCTGTGCCAGCGTGACGCCGGTGTGGCGTAAAGGATCTTGCGGAGCTGGTGTTCCCCCAACTGGCCGGCCGGCTTCGCTCTCCTTCGCCGCCGCATCCTGCTCGGCTAGCTACATTCCGTCACCACCGAAAGTGGGCCAGAGCCGTTATCTAGACACACCCATCCCTGAGCCGTACGCACGAGTCCAAGATGGCCTGGACCTCAGCGATCGCGAGAACACGCGGGATCAGTCTGGGCGCCTTGAGCTTGACCGTCCGCTGCCGTTGCGGCTGGGTCCTTGGCGATGGTGCTGCAAGAACGGCTTCCACGCTGTCCTCGAACCGGCGTAGGGCCGTCAGGTGATGAGCAGTTCCCCGAGGTCCAGGCCGTGCCGTGCGTGGAACTCGTAGAAGGAGCTCAATGCCTACAGCTTTCGGTTGATGCTGCTGCTCGAACAGTGGGCGGCGACCGAGGGCAGGACCACCACCCCGCCGGTCCGCGCAGGCGGCGGGAGTCGCAGCCGGCCGATGAAGGTCCCGAGGTCTTCCAGGCGGACCCCTCACCAGTCGATGCCGCGGTCGGCCAGGAAGCTGAACCAGTCCTTCAGGTCGTGGGCGTAGCTCTTGATGGTGTTCGGCGATCGCCCTGCCGAGGTCAGGTAGGCCAGCCAATGCTCGAGCGGTTCCAGCGGCAGTTGGTCCAGGCCGAGTACGGTCCCACGACTCGACCACCGATCCGGGCATCCGTACCCGCTGTACGCACATCGCACCTCCGCCGTCGTAGTGACTCATGGACAGCGGAAGATAACTGGTTCAGGGAGCACGCCGCAGGCACTCGGAGACGCATGGCCTACGTCATGGAGGCAGGTTTCTGGGCTCCAGATAACCTCCTGTCCGGCGGGTCACCTCCTGCGGCGCCTGCCGTGTTGCCGCGCCTGCCGCGCCTGCCGCGTCTGGGCGACCGGCGCCGCCGAGATCGTGCCCGTCGCTTCAGAGGTTGCTGAAGGTTCGCTCGGGGTGCTCGCGCTTGGTGTACAGCTCCCAGGCGCCCTCGGCGAGGTCGTCGGGGTTGAGCGTCGCGTGGGCGACGTCGCCGTACCGGCCGGGCTGGGAGGTGACGAGGGCGTGGATGTCACCGCGTTCGATGAGGCCGCCGATGGTGAGGGTGCCCGCGTAGACGCCGGTCCCGGCGAGGGCGGCGTGCAGGGTCACCGCGTAGTTGCGCAGCGCCGCCGACAGCACGGCGAGGGCGCCCAGGGACGGCATGGGCATGACCGCGCTGACCCCTCCGGCGAACAGCAACCCGCCCGCGCCGCGTGCGGTCATCCCGGGCAGGACCCTGTGGGCCACGTCGACGGCCGGGTACAACAGCTCCATCGCCTCCCGTACGCTCTCGGCGTCGATGCTCTCGATGGGGCCGGGCCGGGGGCCGGAGTCGGGCGCGGCAGGGCCGTAGTAGACGACGTCGATGCTCCCGTTTCGCTCCGCGACGGTGTCGAGCACGGCGAGAAGCCGGTCGCGGTCGCGTACGTCGGCGGCGTACGCGGTGGCCTCGATGCCCGCCTCGGCGAGTTCGCCGAGGTAGCGGGCGTGCCGGGTGTCGGTGCGTGAGACCAGCGCGATCCGGTGTCCCTCGCGCCCGAAGCGGCGCGCGATCGACATGCCGAGCCCGGGGCCGGCGCCGATGACCAGGGCGGTTCCGCGCGTTCCAGCGACAGCGGACATGACACTACCTCCTGAATTTGAGGGCTGCCTCAACTTTCTGGGACTCTAGCATGAAACTTGAGAGCGTCCTCAAGTTCGTAAGATGAACACATGGGAGCCGGAACCAAGCCACTGCGGGCCGACGCCGCGCGCAACCGCGACAAACTCCTCGCCGCCGCCACCCAGGTGTTCGGCGAACGCGGCCTGGACGCGCCACTGGAGGAGATCGCACGCCGGGCCGGGGTCAGCATCGGCACGCTCTACAACCACTTCCCCACCCGGGACACGTTCTTCGCGGCGATCTTCCCCGATCGGCTGGCCGCGCTCGACCGGGTCATCGAGTCCGCGCTGGCCGACGCCGACCCGTGGCACGGCCTGGAGTCGTTCCTGTCGGGGCTGTTCGCGGTCCAGGCCCGCGACCGTGGCCTCAACGACGCCGTGGTCAGGGAGTACCGCCTCGCTCTCGATGCGTCGGGGGTCTGCCAGAACGGGTTCGAGCAGGCCATGGAGATCTTCGAACGAGCCAAGCGCGCCGGTCGACTGCGCGCCGACTTCGAGGCCGAGGACCTGGTCACCCTGGTGTGGGCGGTCTCGCAGGTGATCCGGGAGACGATCGACACCGCCCCCGACACCTGGCGACGCTGCCTGACGCTCTTCCTCGACGGGCTCCGCGCCCGCCCCGAGCCCGAGACCACTCCCGCGACACCGCATCCCGGAGCAGGGCCAGGCTGAGAGCGGCGGTCAACGACCGCACGCGGGCTCGCGGGGTGTCCGATGCCCGGCGCCTGGAAATGGTTCGCCACCCGTGCTCAGGACTCTGTCCAAATGAGTAAACGATTTCCTGGTCGCCGGTGATCGACAGTTGACCCGCGCACCAAGCCGCCGTGCGGGCTTGACTTCCATCGCGACAATGCACATCACAATGCGCATACTTCAAATTCTGTTGAAACGCGCCACGACGATCTTGAAGGGAAATCGATTCCTTGAAGAGGCGTCCGCGCGCGTCGAGGACCCGCGGGGCAGAGTGGACCGTGCCGATGGTAGAAAGTCTTGCGATGCCCACGATCTACGATGTCGCCCGCGAGGCGGGCGTTTCCGCGGCCACGGTCTCCCGCGTGCTCAACGGTCAGCGGACCGTCGATCCCGACATGGTGGCCAGGGTGCTGACCGCCGTCCGCGAGCTGAACTACCGGCCCAACGCGGTGGCGCGCAACCTGCGGCGCAGCCGTACGACGCTCTGGGCGGTGATCATCTCCGACATCGGCAACCCGTTCTTCACCGACACCGTCCGCGGCATCGAGGACGTCGCCCAGCAGGCCGGCTACTCGATCGTCCTGTGCAACAGCGACGAGAACCCGGCCAAGGAGGAGACCTACGTCACGGCGGCGCTGAGCGAGCAGATGGCGGGAGTGATCATCTCCTCCTCGGGCAGCGCCAAGGCGGCCAAGACCCTGCTCGACTCGCCCGTCCCGGTCGTGGCCATCGATCGCGTGCTGCCGCGCGGCACGGTCGACACCGTCGTGGTCGACAACGAGGCGGCCGCCCGCACCGCCACCCGGCACCTGCTGGAGTCCGGCTACGAGCGAATCGCGTGCATCACGGGCCCCGAGGGCGTGAGCACCGCCGACCTGCGCCTGCGCGGCTACGTCGACGCCCTGGCGGTCGAGCCCGTGGTGGCGCGTACCGACTTTCGCGAGCAGGGTGGCTACGACGCGATGGCGGGGCTGCTGGCGTCGCCGTCGCGTCCCGACGCGGTGTTCGTGACCAACAACCTGATGACGGTGGGGGCGCTGCGGTGCCTGGCGGACCGGGGGATCGACGTGCCCGGGGAGATGGGGCTGGTCGGGTTCGACGAGATCCCGTGGGCCGACCTCGTACGCCCGTCGCTGACGACCGTGGCACAACCCACGTACGAACTGGGCCGCATGGCCGCCCGGCTCCTGGTCGACCGCATCGCCGCCCCGTCCGCGAAACCGGCCACCGTGGTCCTCCCTGCCGAGCTACGCCCCCGGCAGAGCAGCACCCGCCCCAGCCCCGCCTCCTGAGCCCAGCCCCGGGCCCCTGCGCCCGGCCCGCGTACTGAGCCCCGCCCGCCGTACTGTGCCCGGCTCGCGTCCTGGGCCCGGAATCGCGTCTGACGCCCCCAGCCCGGCCTCCGGCCTCGCGTCTCTGGCCCTCGGGGCCTCATGTCCTGAGGCTCTGCGCTCTTCTAGTGCCTTTCTGTGCCTTTGTCAGTCGAGCGCGTGGGCTATGTGCGCCGTGGACCGGTAGAGGTCCAGATACAGCTCATACAACCGCCCGTACTCCTCGGCCGCCGCCGGGTCGGGCGACACGACGGAGGTGACCGGGTTCCAGCCGTCGACCGGCGACCCCACTCCCCCGGCCGCCAGCATCGCGTCACCGTAGGCGGCTCCCACGGTCTGCGCGGGCAGGAACTGCTCCTGTTGCAGGACGTCCGAGACGATCTTCGTCCACAGACCACCCCGCGTGCCGCCGCCGACCGCCACCAGCCTGCTCCCGGCCCCGCCCGCCGCGCGCATCGCCGACAGGTTGTGCCGGACGCCGAACGCCGTGGCCTCCAGAGCGGCACGGTAGAGGTGGCCGGGCCCGTGCCGCAGCGTCAACCCCACGATCGTGCCCCGCGCCTTCGGGTCGAAGAGCGGCGTACGCTCCCCCGCGAAGTACGGCAGCATGAGCAGCCCCTCCGCGCCCCGCCCGACCTGGGCCGCCGCAGCGGTGAGAGCTTCGAAGGAGGCTCCGGTCAGGTCGCGCAGCCAGCCGGTGATCGCCCCCGAGGTCGCCATCCCGGCCGCCAGGTTGTACGTCCCCGGCGACACCCCCACCGTGCCCCACAGCCGCGGCGAGACGGCCCGCTCCGCCAGGACCTCGACGAGGAACATCGTGGTGCCGTACATGAGCATGACGTCCCCGGGCGAACGCACTCCGGCGCTCAGGGCCTCGGCCCAGGCGTCGATGGTGCCCGCGACCACGGGGATCCCGGCGGGCAGCCCGGTGGCCGCCGCGGCGGAGGCGGTGACGGTGCCCGCGACCTCGCCGCTCCACAGCAGCGACGGCAGCTCCAGGCCGGGGGCGATCTCCCAGTCGGTGATCCACTCCCGGGCGCGGGTGTCGTACATGGGGGTGCACTGGCTGGCCGCGTGGTGGTCGAGCACATACGCGCCGGTCAGCCGGTGCACCAGCCACGAGTGCGCCATGAACATGCGCCTGGTCCGTGCCCACACCTCGGGCTCGTTGGCGCGCAGCCACTCCAGCTTGGGCCCGACGGCCTGCGAGGTGAGCGGGGAGCCGCAGCGGTCGAGGATGGCCTCGGCCCCGAAGCGTTCGGTCTGGGCGGCGATCTCGGCGGTGGCGCGCGTGTCGACCCCGTACAGGATGGCGGGGCGCAGCGGCGTGCCGTCGTCCGTGCACGGCAGCAGGCACGGGCCGATGCCGCTCACCCCGACCGCGGCGATGCTCGACGCGAGATCCGGACGGGCCAGCTCGGCCACGATGGCGGCGAAGTCCGCCCACCACACGGCGAGGGCGTCGTGCTCGAACCAGCCGGGGTGAGGGGTGGCGGTGCGGTGCTCGCGTACGGCGGTGGCCACCACGGCGCCGTCCGGCGCGACGAGCACCCCCTTCGAGCTGGAGGTCCCGATGTCCACGCCGAGGAACATCAGCCCCGCCCCGCCAGGTCGTGCTGGTCGCGGCGCTCGCCCGTGAACTGCGCCGTCGGGTGGTCGTGGCCGCACACGAGATCGATATTAGAGTGCTGGACGGTCGCCGCATGATCGGGGTGGCGTGCTGTTCGAGCCACGTGCCCTCACGGTCCGCGATCATGTGGGGGCTTGGGGCGCCCGCCGGGGGTCTTCGTCTCAGGGATGACACGATCTTGATCTATGGAAATCGATTACCCAGAAAATCGATTTCCCGGCGCGCCGGATCGCCACCGGATCGCCGGTGCGAGAGGGGCCTGGACAGGTCGTGCTTGCGCGACTGACAGCCCACAGTAACCAACAGTCACGTTCCGTAGTTGTCGCTGGCGGCAAAGCACCCCACGGAAACATTGGCCCCCTCCGCAACCAGAAAGGCAGTCCCGATGCATCTTCCAACCGGCACCTCACCACTCCGCCTCTCGCTCCTGGCCCGGCTCACCATCGCCGCCGCCGCCGGGGGCCTCGCCCTCGGCGCGCTCACGGCTCCGGCGTCCGCCCACATCCCGAGCGGCATCGACAGCACCGTGGGGGTCCTCAACAACGCCAAGCTCTGCGTCCCGGGCCTGGAGGCGGCAGGGGTCGGGGTGAAGGTCCCGATCGCCTCGCCGCAGAACGCGAGCTGCGTCCAGCGCTGACGCTCCCGCCTTCGTGCAGGCGGGCCGCTGACCTGCCCGTTCACGGGTCGGCCCGTTCGTGGGCCTTGCCGATCAGCGAGCCCGCCCGCACGAACCCACCGGGCCACAGGTCTGCCGGACCTCGGGCCTTCCCGGCCACGAACCCACCGGCCTACGGGCCTACCGGTTCAGGGCCTACCGGTTCAGGGCCTACCGGTTCAGGGCCTACCGGTTCAGGGCCTACCGGGCCGCGTAGGCTCGCGGCCCGCGCGGCCACGAGCCTGCCGGTTCGTCAGGCATGGCTCCTTCACCCGTCGGCCGTGACCCCGTCCTTCACGGGCGGCACCCTTCATGAGAGGTGTTCTTGATGAGAGGCATCCCTGTCCGGAGGCGCCCCTCTCCGGAGGTGCCCTTCTCTGAGTGCGACCTTCTGGAGGCGTCCCTTCTTGAAGGACGTCCTTGCACGGCGTCCTTCCTGAGAGGCGCGCGGCCCTGTCCCCTTGAAGAGCCGTGATCCCGTCCCGTTGAAGGGTCGCGGCCACATTCTCGCGGTGCGGTGTCCTTTGGAGGCTACGGCCGGCGTTCCAGCATCTGAGGGCCGCCGCACCGCGACCGTCGCGGCGGGCGCCGCGTGACCCCTCACCCCGGCGCCCGCCCCGACCTGTTCACGTCCCGAGCCCCAGTCCGTCCCCAAGCCCGCCCGTCTTCCAAGCCCGCCTTTCCCCCGGCCCCGATCCGTCGCGGACCTGCCCGTTCTCTGCCTTCGTTCCCGTCCCGGGCTCGGCCGTGTGCCCGCGTCCGGTCCCTCGTCGCCCTGCTCATCCCACACAGGGCCCTTGACCTGCGGTGTTGTGCCACGGCGGCGGTCGTTCGTGGGATGCGGGCTTCTTGAAGGGTTCGATCCCGTCGCGGGTCGAGCGGCGGGCGAAATTGTCGGTCCGGCCGCGTAGGGTGCCACGCATGGCCATGCTCATCGGACGGGAACGACCAGCCGCGATCCTGCGCGGCGAGGTGGAGCGTGCGCTGGTCAGCCACGGGGCGCTGGTGCTCGTCACGGGCGAGGCGGGGGTCGGCAAGAGCGCGCTGGTGGCGGATGCGGCCGAGGAGGCCGTGCGCGGCGGCGCCCGGGTGCTCACCGGGGCCTGCTGGGAGGGCGAGGGAGCGCCCGGCTATTGGCCGTGGGTGCAGGTGGTCCGGCAGCTCTCGCCCGGTGCCACGCCGCAGGATCTGGCGCGGGGCGACGGGGAGGCGTTCGAGCTCTACGACGCCGTGACGGGCCTGCTGGTGAGCGCCTCGCGGGAGCAGCCCGTGGTGGTCGTGCTCGAAGACCTCCACTGGGCGGACGCGGCGTCGTTGCGGCTGCTGGAGTTCGTGGTGGGGCACGCCTGGTTCGAACGGCTGCTGGTCATCGGCACCTATCGTGACGCGGAGGTGGAGGGCGCGCTCAGCCTGCCTTTGGAGGCCAGGGCCACGACGCTGGCCTTGACGGGCCTCGATCGTGCGGGTGTGGGCCGGCTGGTGGCGCGTACGACGGGGGTGCCGCCGTCCGACGAGCTGGTCTCGGAGATCCACCGGCGCACCGGGGGCAATCCGTTCTTCGTGGAGCAGGCCGCCCGGCTGTGGCAGGGCGGCAGCCCGCTCGCCACGATCCCGCCGGGTGTGGAGGCGGCGGTGCGGCGGCGGTTGTCCCGGCTGGCCGACGGCGTGCTCGACGTGCTGCGGATGGGGGCGGTGCTCGGGCGGGAGTTCGCGGAGGAGCCGGTGTCCACGGCCCTGGCCAGGCCGGTGCGGATGGAGCTTGACCAGGCCGTCTCCGCCAAGCTCGTCACCTCGCGCGGCGCCGGGCACTACGCCTTCGTACACGATCTGGTGCGCGAGACCCTCTATGCCGACCTCGACGAGCCCGTCCTTGGCACCCTGCACGCCGCCGCCCTGCGCGCTCTGGACACGGCGTTGCCTGCCACCCTCGCCCACCATGCCTATCTGGCCGCCGTCCCAGAAGCTCCCGATCTGCTCCTGGCCGCCGCCCGCGACGCCGAGGGGCGGATGGCCGACGAGGAGGCCGTCACGCACTACCGCCGCGCGCTGGAGCTCACTTCCTCCGCTGACCGGCGACGACGGGCGACGATCGGGTTCGACCTCGGCGTGGCCCAGCACCGGGCGGGGGATACGGCGGCGGGGGTGCGTACGGTGGAGGCGGCGATCGCGATCACTCGCGGGCTCGACGCGCCCGACCTGCTCGCGATCGCGGCCCTGAAGCTGCACGACCTCTGTTACGCGGGCCAGGACCGCTGGACCGACTTCGTCCACGAGGCCCACCAACGGCTGGTTCACGCCGGTGCTTCCCCACACGATCCCCCGCCCCACCTGAGTGCCCCACTCGCCTCGGCAACCGGCGCACGGCCGGACGCCCAGCGCACGGGCGTGAGCATGGGCGTGGGCCCAGGAGCGGGCCCAGGAGCGGGCGCTGACATGATCGGGGGTGCTCGGGCGGAGTTGTTGCTGGAGATTCGGCGGCAGGCGTCCGCGCGGGGTGACGGCGGGGGGCGGCTGGATGCGGCGGCGCGCGAGTTGAGTGAGGTCGCCGCCGACCTGGCCCGGCAGGGCGACGACGACGAGGCGCTCGGCTACAGCCTGCTGGTCCGGCTGGGCGCCATCTGGGGAGCGGGCACCACCGCCGAGCGCCTGGCCATCACCGACGAGTTGGCGGCCGTCGCCCGCCGCAGCCACGATCGGCAGCTCGACCTGACGGCCCGGTCCTGGCGCATCGGGGCGCTGCTGGAGCTGGGCGACCCCGGTTGCCTGGCCGAGCAGCGAGTCTTCGCCGCCAGGGCGGAGGGCTCCGAGCTGGCGCTCCACCGGCACGAGGCGATCGTGCTCAAGGCCATGTTCGCCACGCTGACCGGCCGCTTCGACGAGGCCGAGACGCACATCGACGCCGCCTACGAGCTGGGCGAGCAACCGGGCATCGGCCGCGGCGACCTGCGCTGGCTGCAGCGCTGGTCGGCCGCGCTGCTCCGGGGACGGTTCGACGTGGCCGACGACGTACTCGCCGAGATGGAGGGCGCGGGCAGCCCGCACTTCCCGCTCTTCCACGCCGTGACGGCGGTGCAGCGCGGCGACGGGAGTGAGGCCGCCGTACGCCATCTGGCGGAGATCATGGCGTCCGGCGAGCAGTACCTTCGCTGGATGGGGCCGCTGTGGTTGAGGTTCCAGGCGCAGGCGGCGGCGCGGTCGAAGGATCCCGTGCTCTGCGAGCACGCGAGGGCGGCGATCTCCCCCTACGTCGGGCAGTGGGCGGTGACGGCCACCGTCGCCGTCGAGGGCCCCTACACGCACTGGATGGCGGTGCTCGACGCGGCCCAGGGGCGCTGGGACGCCGCGATCGACGGCTTCACCTCGGCCTACCGGGCCGCCGATCTCCTGGGCGCCCGCCCTTGGTCGGTCGAGTCGCGGGCGCGTCTGGCCGAGGCGCTGCAGGCCAGGGGCGACGACGCGGCCGCGCTGATCGAGGAGGTGGAGCGGGAGGCCGCCGAGCTGGGCATGCTCGTACGCCTGCCGCGTCCCGGAGCCAACGCCTTCCGCTTCGACGGCGAGGTCTGGACGCTGACCTTCGGCGGCCGGTCCGTGCACCTGCCCGACTCCAAGGGGCTGGCCGATCTGCGCATGCTGATCGGGCGGCCGGGGCGGGAGGTGCCGGCGGTCGAGCTGCTCAATCCGGCGGGCGGGGAGGTCGTGATCGCGGCGCGCGGCATGGGCGGCGACGAGGTGCTCGACGCGGAGGCCCGGACACGTTACCGCAGGCGGCTGGAGCTGCTCGACGAGGAGATCGACCGGGCGGTGGAGCTGGGCGACGATCGGCGCGCGGCCGGGTTCGACGCGGAGCGGCAGGCGCTGCTCGACGAGCTGCGTACCGCCGCCGGGCTGGGCGGCCGGCCGCGCCGCCTGGGTGACGAGGCCGAACGCGCCCGCAAGGCGGTCACCAACCGCATCCGCAACACCCTGCGCCAGCTCGACCACCGCCATCCCGAGCTGGCCGCCCACCTGCGCGCCTCCGTCTCCACGGGGGCGACCTGCCGCTACCGGCCGGACTCGGAAGTCCGCTGGACCTTCTGAGCGGCACGAACGGACATCACTTTCTGGTTCGATTCCGGCTGGGACGCCATGCCGACCCCCGTGACCGATCCGCGCAACCTTCGCCTCCGCCGCCGCCACGCCGCAGCACCAGGCGGGAAACCCGGGCCACGCCCCGAGAGCGGCTGGAACCGCTGCGGATGCTCGGCATCGAGGGAGTTCCCCATGGGCTCACCGGCACTCCTGCACGGTGACGCGGCTGACGGTGTCCGGACGCCCTTCCATGGCTCGCGCCCGGGACCGTCGGCGGCGCCGGTCACCTGATTCTCAGCTCACACCGATCGCGGGCGTCAGCAGGTACCAGAAGTGATCTTGTAAATCGTGTACGGATCCATCCAGAACTTCTTCCTGCCCTTCGTCAAAGGGTTGACGGTCATGCACCGCCACGTTTGCCCATACGAGCTGAATCGCCATTCGATTTTGACGTTCACCTTCGTTGTGCAGTGGTTGTTGAAGTAGACCGTCGTGGACTCCGTCCCATCGGTCCAGGAAAAATTGATCTTGGCGCCGCTTGGCTTGGAGCAGTTGAGACTCGCCCTTTCGATCGGCGCCTGAACCGTGGCCGTGCCGACCGTCCCCCGTGTGACGGACGCGGACGCGGGTGCCGCGGACGCGGCGAGTACGATGGCGGCCGAGCCGGCTGCGGCGATCAACGTGCGCCCTTTGTTGCTCATCTTTGCTCTCTCACTTTGGCGGGTAGGAAAATTGCCTGGAAGAGAGCCAAGCGGCCTGGATGCGCCAGCATCAATCCTTCGCCGAAACCCATACGAAATAACCATGTCGGCTTTCGTGCATCCTGGGCGGCGCATCCCCTTACGGACATGCCCCCCGAGCCTGGACCAGCAGATGGCAATGCCGCATCAGGAATGCCGACCGAACATGGCCCCTTGCGGATCTTGGCGCTTTCCATGGACGAGGATGCGGCCGTCGGGGCTGCACGCGGCGGGCACATCGCAGGGCTGGGCATTCACCAGGAGCGGCCGGCCGCCGCCTCGTCCGTCCGCTCGACTCGAAGGGGGTATCGCCCATGAGGGAAGAAGCCGCGCCTGTCGCCGCGGTTCTCGCTCCGGCGGCCCACGACGTGCGACCGGCACCGCTCCGGCGGCCCACGACGTGCGACCGGCACCGCTCCGGCGACCTCGCCGCCCGCGCCACCGCTGACGTCAACCGGTCGAGGTGTTCTACGCCCACACGATCGCGCCCGCACTCATCGCCGTCCCCGTCACGCGCCGTCCCCGTCACGCTCGGCGCAAACCGTCCCCGTCACGCGCCGTCCTCGTCACGCTGGGCACAACCGGACATCTCGCGGTAGCCGCCCACCCGGCGCTCGCGGCGATCCTGCCGGCCGGAGCGGCGGTCTCCGGCCTGGCCGTGCCGCGGCTCGCCATCCCATCCCGCCCGCCGATCGCCGTCCAGGCCGGGCAACGCCGACCCGGCCGACCGTGCCGAGCGGTGGCAGCACGGGCGGGCAGGGAAGGGGGCGGATGTCAGCGGAGCTTGGCGAAGAACGTGGTGACGTCCTCGGCGAAGAGGGCCGGCTGCTCGGCGGCGAAGAAGTGGCCGCCCTGGTCGTACTCGGCCCAGTGCACGATGTTGTGGTCGCGTTCGGCCCAGGTGCGGATCGTGACGTCGCAGGCCGTCGACACGAGCACCCCCGTCGGCACCGTGCCCCGCGCCGCGGCGGCCCAGTCACCCGCCCCCGATCCCGCGTCCGCGTCCGAGGAGCTCCAGGCGTTGCCGTCCGTCCCGTCAGCGTCACCGTCGCCGCCGTCGCCGGTGGCCCAGGCGCCGCCGTCCTGGCCCCAGGCGCCCGCATCGTCGTCAGCGGTCCAGTCGGCGGCGCTCATGTTCTCGTAGTAGAACTGCGCCGACGTCCCGGCCGTGCCCGTCAGCCAGTAGATGGTGACGTTCGTGAGCATGAGGTCGCGGTCGAGGGTGTCCTCAGGCAGCCCGTCCACGGGCTCGGTCAGCTCCTTGAACTTCTCCATGATCCACGCGAGCTGCCCCACCGGCGAGTCGTGCAGCCCGTACGACACGGTCTGGGGCCGCTTCGACTGGGTCTGCAGGTAGCCGTCGTTGGAGTTCTCCATGGCGTCCCAGCGCCGACGTTCCTCCTCGGACAGCGCGTCCATCTCGCCCTCCTGCCCGATCGGGAACGTGAGCGCGGCATTGAGGTGGATCCCCACCACGTGATCGGGCGCGTGCTTGCCCATCTCGGGCGCGATGAAGGCACCGGCGTCCCCGCCCTGCACGCCGTACCGTTCGTAGCCGAGCAGCGCCATCAGCTCCGTGAACGCGCGGCCCGCGCGGGCGGCGTCCCAGCCGGTGCCGGACAGCGGGATCGAGAAGCCGAAGCCGGGCAGCGAGGGGATGACCAGGTGGAAGTCGCGGGAGAGCGGCTCGATGACGTCGAGGAACTCCACGATCGAGCCCGGCCAGCCGTGCAGGAGCAGGAGCGGCAGCGCCGTGGGGTTGTCCGAGGGGATGTGGATGAAGTGGATGTTCTGGCCGTCGATGGTGGTGGTGTATTGGGGGAGCTGGTTGAGCCGGGCCTCGTGGGTGCGCCAGTTGTAGCCGGTTCGCCAGTGGTCGGCCAGTTCCCGGAGATAGTCGAGCGGGACTCCGCGTTCCCAGGAGGTGCCGGGGAGCTGGTCTTGCCAGCGGGTCCTGGCCAGGCGGTCGCGCAGGTCGTCGAGGTCCTGCTGCGGGATCTCGATACGGAACGGGCGGATGGTCATGTCTCTCCTTGAACGTTGTGGGCTGTGCGGGATCGGTCAGACGCGGAAGGCGGCGGCGTGCTCGGCCGCCCACTGGGCGAACGTGTGCCCCGGACGGCCCGTGACCCGTTCCACGGTCGGCAGCACGGTCAGCCCCATCTCCGGCGGGTTCGCGCCGAGCTGGACCCCGAACTCGATCATGTCCTCGCCGACCCCGGCCGCCAGCATCGAGGCGCGGTAGCCGTCCTCGGTCAGCTCCTCGAAGCGGATCTCCCGCCCCGCCGCCGCGCCGATCAGGCGCACCCGCTGCTCGGGGATGAGCGTCTCCGGCCCGGTCAGGTCGTACGTCTCCCCTGCGTGCCCGTCCGCCACCAGCGCGGTCACGGCGACGGCGGCGATGTCCGCCTCATGGATCACCGCGCCGGGGTGGTTGCCGAAGACGCGTACCACGCCCTCGTCCCGGATGGAGTCCACCCAGTCGAGGGCGTTCGCCATGAACTCGACGCAGCGCAACTGCGTCCAGCCCAGCTCGCCGGCTCGCAGGGCGGCTTCGACGGAGGTCTCGTCCCAGCTACTCAGCACGCTGACCCGGCGCACGCCCGCCTTGGCGACCAGCTCGACGAGTTCGGGCCCGCTCTCCAGCGGCGCGTAGTCGTCGCCGCCGAACGTGATCAGGTGCAGGCCGGTGACCCCCTCCAGCGCGGGCGCCACCGTCTGCGGGGCGGCCAGGTCGCCGCAGGCCACCTCGACCCCGGCGGGCAGGCTGGCCGTGGAGGGGTTCCTGGTCAGGGCGCGTACGTGGGCGCCCCGCTCGACGAGCTGCGCCACGATCTGGCGGCCGACCGTCCCCGTGGCCCCGGTCACGAGAATCGTCATCCATGTCTCCTGTCGTTGAGATGTTCTCGACAGGAGGGCGCTACACGCGAAGTAGCGCCCGCCACGCGGCCGGGCTCAGCCCCGGCTGAGCCGCGCGCCCATCAGGTAGTGCTGCACCACGGGCCCGATGTCCCTGGCCAGCGTGTCGACGTCGGCCTCCGCCATCGGCGGGAAGCGCAGCACGTAACGGGTCAGGGCCAGGCCGAGCAGTTGGCTGCTGGCCAGCCCGGCCCAATACACGGCGTCGTCCGACCCCGTCACGCGGGCCGCGAAGGAGGCGATCTGCGTCTCGAAGACCTCCCGCATGCGCTCGGCCGCCATCGGGTTCGTGCTGGCCGAGCGCAGCAGCAGGACCAGCACGTCGTCCGCCTGCTCGCCCTCCCAGCGGGCCAGGAAGTGCCGTACGAGGACCTCGCCCATCCGCTCCGGCGCCGGCCGGTCGACGCCCGCGAGCCGCAGATCCACATCGACGGCGGCGCGGAAGAGCCCGGCCTTGCTGCCGTAGTAGCGCATCACCATCGAGGGGTCGACGCCCACCATCGAGGCGACCGCCCGGATCGTCATGGCCTCGTAGCCTCGCTCGACGAGCAGTTTCCTGGCGGCCGCGAGGATCGAGGTCCTGGTGGTCGCCGATCTCTCGGTGAACGCCATGACAACAAGTGTAGGCCAACGCTTGTAGGAACTCCTGAGGCGCATGAGAGGGCCTCCCGGGTCCGCGCCTCCCGCCCGAGCGGTCGAGGACCTCTCCGCAATCACTTCGGAGGGTATTTACATGATAACTAGAGACAGAACTGTCCGTTATGTGGGTAAGCTCCGCTCTCCCGGAACGGCTGGGCGAGCCGCCCACGACCAGCCCCGAGATCCCGCACCGGCAGCTCGACCAGATCGCCCCGGTGGAGCTGCAGGAGGAGCTGTGGCGCATGTCCGGGCTTGACCACGTACGCAGCGGTTCCAGCGTCGTCTCGCTGCCCGAGTCGCGGGCGCTGCACATGGAGCCGGAGCACGCGCTGGGCCCGCCTCGGCGTTCGTCCGCGACAGCACCGAGTTCGCCCATCTGCACGGCCTGTTCGACGGGAGCCTGCACCTGCTGCTGCCCGAGGGCGACGGGGCCGAGGCGGTGGAGACGGGCTGGGCCGAGCCGCACCCGCTCGTCCACGAGGGACGCTGCCCGCCCACCCTGGTCATGCTGTACGGCCCGCGCGACGAGGACGAGTTGGCGGTCGTGTGGGAGCTGGTGCGCCGCAGCCACGCCTTCGCCTCCGGCAAGATCCTCTGAACGACCCTCAAAGCCCCCGACCGGCCCCGCAGCTCGCCGCTCGCCGCAGCCGCCCGGCCCCGCAGCCGCTCGCCGCATCCGCTTGCCGTACCCGCTCGCCGGGCCACCGAGCCGGCCTCAGGTGAGCAGGAGAGAGCGTAGGGAAGGGGCAGGGAAAGGGGGAAAAACAATGAAATATCAACCACCGAACACCACCACGGACGCCGGCAGTCCACTCCCCAGCGACGAGCTCTCGCTCACGGCCGGCCCCGCCGGACCCGTACTGCTCCAGGACGTCTACCTGAACGAGAAGCTGGCCCACTTCGTCCGCGAGCGTGTCCCCGATCGCGTGTACCACGTCAAGGGCGGCGGCGCGTTCGGCTATTTCGAGGTGACGGCGGACGTCTCCCCGTGGACCAAGGCCGCCTTCCTCAACAAGGTCGGCAAGCGCACCCCACTGATCGTGCGCTTCTCGGCGGTCGCCGCCGAGGAGGGCTACCCCGACACCGACCGCGACGTGCGCGGCTTCGCCATCAAGTTCTATACCGAAGAGGGCAACTACGACATCGTCGGCAACAACACGCCGGTCTTCTTCATCCGCGACCCGATGAAGTTCCCGGACTTCATCCACTCGCAGGAGCGCCTGCCCGACAGCGGCCTGCGCAGCAACAACATGCAGTGGGACTTCTGGACGCTCTCCCCCGAATCGGCCCACCAGGTCACGATCCTGATGAGCGACCGGGGCACCCCGCGCACCTGGCGGCACATGGACGGCTTCGCCAGCAGCACGTACCTGTGGGAGAACGCCGGAGGCGAGAAGTTCTGGGTCAAGTACCACTTCAAGACCGAGCAGGGCATCTCCAACTTCACCGACGCCGAGTCCCGGGCGATGCGCGCCCAGGACCTCGACTACCACCGGCGCGACCTGTTCGAGGCGATCACCCGCGGGGAGTACCCGGCCTGGCGCCTCGACATGCAGATCATGCCGTTCGAGGAGGCGGCCGACTACCGCTTCAACCCGTTCGACATCACCAAGGTGTGGCCGCACAGGGACTACCCGATGATCCCCATCGGCCGGATGGTCCTCGACCGCAACCCGGCGAACTTCTTCGCCGAGATCACCCAGGTGGGGTTCGAGGTGGCGAACTTCGTCCCGGGCATCGGGCCCAGCCCGGACCGGATGGTGCTGGGACGGCTGCACGCCTATGGCGACTCCAGCCGCTACCGTACCGGGACGAACTACAACCAGTTGCCGGTCAACCGGCCGATCAACGAGGTGCACAGCTACAACAAAGACGGCCCCATGTGCTACCGCCACAACGACGGCCAGCCCGTCTACGCGCCCAACAGCTACGGCGGCCCGCGGGCCGATCCGGAGCGCTACCACGATCTCACCTGGCCCGTGGAGGCCGGGGAGATCATGCGTACGGCCTACGTCAAGCACCGGGAGGACGACGACTTCGTCCAGCCCGGCATGCTCTACCGCCAGGTGATGACGCCGACCGACCGGGACCATCTGGTCGAGAACGTCGTCTGGCATCTCAGCCAGGGCGTGGAGCGCTTCATCCAGGAGCGCGCCGTCAAGGAGTACTGGAACAAGGTCGATGGCGAGCTGGGCATGCGGATCGCCCAGGGTCTGGGCCTGGCGTCACCCGTACGGTAGCGGACCGGCGCCTGGGCGG
>NZ_BAAAZP010000112.1:34699-51406 GCF_039536965.1 Nonomuraea antimicrobica
CGGCAGCGGCACAGGACCCATGATCCACGCGACCTCGGGGGGCGGAGTCACGCCAGGACGGGGAAGTTGGCGCGCAGCACCCCGTGCGGGTCGCGGGCCCGCTTGATCTCCCGCAGCCGGGCCAGGTCCGCCTCGGTGAAGGCCGCCGCGGCCCGCTCGCCGCTCCCCAGCATCGTGTACGGCTTACGCCCGCTCACCAGCCCACCGAGCGCCTCGGCGAACCGCTCCTGCCGGACGCCCGTGGCCCGCGCCATCTCGGGGTTGAGCGCGAGCCCCAGCAGGTAGACCAGGTACGGCTCGGTGAGGGGACCGCTCGGCCCCGCGTCCGGCCGCGCGGTGGACAGTGCCCCGCCCAGGTGTCTGAGCTGCACGCCGAGCAGCGGCTCCATCGGGGCGTCGAGCAGGATCTCGGCCGCCGTGTCGTCGAGTGCGGTCAGCAGCTCGCCGCGCGAGCGCCCGGGTGACGGGTCGGTGGGGTCGGTGCTGATGTCGCCCAGGTCGGCCACGGCCATCGGGCGGCGCTTGTCGGCGATCACGTCGTCGATCTTGTCGAGGCTGCCGAGCAGCGCGCGCCCGTCTGTCTCGTCGCCGAGGAAGGCGGCGTCCACGGTGACCATGGGCGGCGCCTGCGGGAGCTGGACCCGATTGAACCACAGGCTCAGCTCGTCGGGGGCCTGGAAGGTGATCTCGCGGAAGGCGTCGAACACCTCGCGGGCCCGATGGCCCGGCCAGATCATCCGGCCCCCGTAGAGGGCGGGCGCCGGATGCAGCTCGAACTCGACCGCCGTGACCACCGCGAAGTCGCCGCCCCCGCCGCGCAGCGCCCAGAACAGGTCGGGGTCGGAGTCGGCCGTCACCGTCGCGGGCTCGCCGTCGGCCTGTACGACGTCGAACGAGCGCACGCCGTCGGCGGCGAAGCCGTACCTGCGGCCGAACCAGCTCAGCCCGCCGCCCAGGGTGTAGCCGGTCACGCTCACGATGGGGCTGCTGCCCGCCAGCCCGGTCAGCCCCGACGGCCCGGCCGCGGCCAGCACCTCGCCCCACTTCACGCCCGCGCCCACGCGGGCCACCCGCTCCCCGGCCCGCACCTCGACGCCGCCCAGCAGCCCGGTACGCAGCAGGATGACCCCCTCGGTGTCACCGGAGGCCCCGTGGCCGCCCGCCTGGGCGCTCACCGTGAGCCCGGCGCGGCCCGCGTAGCGGACCACGGCCGCGACGTCGGCCGCGTCGCGGGCCTCGACGACGGCGGCGACGGGTTGTCGGATCGCGAGGTTCCACGGTTTGGCCGTCTCCTCGAACCCGTCGTCGCCGGGCAGCAGCACCCGGCCCTCCACCGCGCCGCGCAGATCGGTGTTCGTCATGTTCGTCCTCAGCTCCTGTGTCGTTCGTCGGCCGGTGGCCGTCGTGCGTCACCGCTATGACGGACGCGAGGGAGGAAACGTGACCGGGCGGCGGAAGAACCTCCCGCACGCCGCCCATGACTCCCGCGCCCTGGCAGTGACGCCGCACGCCAAGGATGCCGTCCGGCACCGACAATTCCGCTCGGCCTCCGACGACGCCCGCGACCAGGCGAATGAGCACCGCCTGCGGATGGAGGCGCCCGCAGCCTTCGCATGCTGAACAGCGACGGCCGCGATCCCCCGGATGCCGCCCGCGCCCCTGGCCTTGGCACTCCGTCCGCCGATCCGCCATAGTCCCTCGGATGGAACGCGAACAGCTCAGCCACCTCGCCCACGGCGACCACCCCATCTCCGCCCCCATCGGCGAGGAGGGCCTCGATCGCCTGCTCGCCCGGGCGAAGCTGCCGCCGAAGGCACGCATCCTCGACCTGGGCTGTGGCGAGGGGGCGTGGCTGACGAGGGCGCTCGCGCGCTACCCGGACGCGACGGCCGACGGGGTCGACGTCTCCGAGCCCGCGCTGGCCGCCACCGCCAGGGACGCCGACAGTCGCGGGGTGTCCGACCGGCTGCGGCTGCACCGTACCCCGGCGGCCGCCTTCGCCGCCGACGGGCCGTACGACCTGGTGTTGTGCGTCGGCGCCACCCACGCGTTCGGCGGGCTCGCCGCGACGCTCGCCGCCGTACGCGCCCACCTGCGTCCCTCCTCCGGGCTCGCCCTGGTCGGCGAGGGCTTCTGGGAACGGCCGCCCGCCCCCGACCTGCTCACCCGGCTGGACGCCGAGCCCGACGAATACGCCGACCTGGCCGGCACGGTGGAGCGCATGGAGCGCGCCGGTTTCGCCACCGTCCACGGTCACACCAGCTCAAGGGCGGAATGGGACGAGTACGAGTGGTCGTGGACCGGCACGCTGACCCGCTGGGCGCTCGCCCACCCGGGCCCGGACGGCGACGCCGCCCTCGCCACCGCCCGCGAACACCGCGAGCTGTGGCTCACCGGCTACCGGGACGTCCTGGGCTTCGTCACGCTCCTGCTCCAACGCACGGACTGACGCCCGATCAGCGCGAACGTACGGCGCGAGCAGCGGCCCGATCACCACGTCGGGCCCGGCACGGGCTGACTCCCGATCAGCAGAGACACCCACCACGGGGCGAGGCCCGATCACCAGGTGACGTGCAGTTCCGCCGGGCCGAAGTCGACGCCGTCGCGGGCCCAGACGATCTGGTCGACCGGATCCCGCAGCCGCAGGCCGGGCAGCCGCCGGGCCAGCGCGCCGAGGGCGGCGGCCACCTCCAGCCGGGCCAGCGGCGCGCCGAGGCAGTAGTGCATGCCGTGCCCGAACACCAGCGACGGGCCGGCACCGGAGCCTGCGTGCCGCTCCGGCCGGAGGGCGTCGGGCTCGTCGAAGTGCCGGGGGTCGCGGTGCGCGGCCTCCAGCCGTACCAGCACCAGGTCACCGGCCGCGATCCGGGCCCCGGCCAGGTCGAGATCGGCCTGGGCGTAGCGGGGGAACGGCTCGCCGGTCCGCCCCGACTGCAGGCGCAGCACCTCCTCGACGGTCGCGGCCAGCTGCCCGGGGTCGGCGGCGTCCGGCAGCCGATCCTCGGCGAGGAGGTGGAGGGCGGCGGTCGAGATGGCGTTGCGGGCCGACAGGTAGCCGGCGGAGACGATGGTGGCGGCCATGGCGACCAGCTCGCCGTCGCTCAGCCGCCCGTCGTCGGCGTCCCGTACGGCGATGAGCGAGCTGAGCAGGTCGTCCCCCAGGGCCGCCCGCCTGGCCTCGACCAGCGTGGCGGCGTACGCGGCCAGTTCCTCCCACGCCTGGGCGGCCTGGGCCAGCTCCTCCGGGGCGCCGAACACGAAGTCGGCCCCGCCCGTGCCGCCGGCGATGGCGTGGAACCGTTCGCGGTCGCCGATCTCGACGCCGAGCAGCTCGCTGATCGCCGTGATCGACATCGGCGCCGCCAGCCCGGCCACCAGGTCGGCGGGCGGGCCGGTCTTGGCCAGCGCCGCCACGTGCTCGCCGGCCAGCCGCTCGACGCGGGCGCGCAGCCCGTCCACGGCGCGCGGGCCGAACGCCTTCGACACCAGCCGCCGCAGCCGCGCGTGCGCCTCGCCGTCCTGGAACAACGTGTCGTTGCCCTCGTGCGGCACGCCAGGCGGCGCGAGCCCGAACCTCCGGTCGGAGAGCACGGCGGCGACGGCCTCGTACGAGGTGACCAGCCACGCCGTCCGGCCGTCGGGGGTACGCACCGGGGCCACGGGCTCCGTCTCGCGCAGGCGCGCGTACTCGGGAGGGGGCACGAGGGGGTCGGGACGGTCGAACGGCAGGTTCATCATCGTGCACGCCTTTCTCACGGAAGTCGCTGACCTGCCGCCAGTCAAAACGTTGCCGCTACGTCAAGGTCAAGCCCGGACGATCCATCCGGGTGGGACACCGTCTGTCGCACGCCGTGCACGCCCGGGTTACCAAAGGGCGCATGCTGCTCAAGCGGGTGGTCAACCCGCTCCAGCCTGGCGTGGACGACGCGGGCAAGTGCTCCGGCGCCACCCTGCCGCGCGGCTGCCAGGCCCTCGAGTACGTCTACGCCGCGGCCACCGCGCCGGGCCTGAGCGACACCGTGTTCGGCGACCACACGGACCGGGTCGTCGCGGTGAAGCTCTGGGCCTGGGACTCGGCGGCCTCCGCCACCACCGGCGAGGAGGTCGCCCGCTACGCCTACGACCACCTGGGCCGGCTGCGCCAGGTGTGGGACCCGCGCGTCAGCCTCGCGCTGAAGACCTCCTACGAGTACGACGCCGCCGGCCGGGTCACCAAGGCGACCCCGCCGGGTGAGCTGCCGTGGATGTTCGACCACGGTAACCCGGATGTGGACGCGGCCGCGCTGCGCTGGGACCTGGACGCCGGCTCCGGGACCTCGGCGGCCGACTCGTCCGGCAGCGGCCGGAACGGCACGATCACCGCGGGCGTGGGCTGGGCCCAGGGCAACGACCCCGGCCGGGCCGAGGACCGCGCGCTCACGTTCGGCGGCACGGCGGGGGCGCAGGTCCAGGTGGCCGGGGCCGCGCTGCCGAACACCTCGGCCTACACCGTCTCCGCCTGGGCCCGCCTGACCGACAAGTCGGTCAACCGGACGATCGTCTCCAAGGACGGCTCGTCCACCAGCGGGTTCTTCCTCAACTACGTGGCCGCGACCGACCGGTGGGCGTTCTCACGGGTCACCGCCGACAGTGAAAGCTCGTCCGCGGTGCGCGCCACCTCGAACGTCGCGCCCACGCTGGGCCAGTGGACCCACCTGACCGGCGTCCACGACCCGGCCACCGGCCGGATGACCCTCTACGTCAACGGGGTGGCGCAGTCGGCCACCGCGGCCGCCGGCGGCTGGAACGCGTCCGGCAACTACGTGATCGGCCGGGCCAAGTGGGCGGGCGCCGCCGCGAACCTGTGGCACGGCGGCATCGACGACGTACGGATCTACGGGCGGGCGCTGGCCGCGGACCAGATCGCCGACCTGGCCGGTGACGAGCACCCGGGCAAGCTGTTACGGGTCCGGCGGGCCGCGCTGCAGCCGGGCTCGAAGACCGCCACCGACGGGGAGACCGCCGTCAATCTGGTCTACAACACGCCGCCGACCAAGGCGGCGGGCGGGCCGTACGATCTGAACGCCGCCGCCGCGGCCACCTGGGGACAGTCGGACGTGCCGACCGAGGCGGTCGCCGTCTTCGGGCCGGAGGACATCCCGGGCCGCAACAGCGCCACCGGTTCGGTGCCAGGCACCTCCGGGTACCGGTTCGCGACCGTCTACTACCTGAACCCGCACGGTCAGGCGGTCAACGTGGCCAGTCCGGGCGGCGCCGTCGACACCCAGGAGTACGACAGGTTCGGCAACGTGGTCCGATCCCTGGAGGCCACCGACCGCTCCCTCGCGCTCGGGCTGCTGCCGAACGCGGGCACCGACCTCGCCGCGCTCGGCCTGCTGGACTCCGACACCGCCAGCCGCGCGTACGCGCTGTCCACGACGAACGCCTACAGCACCGACGGGGTGAACCTGCTGGAGGCGGTCGGGCCGACGGTGACGATGGTGATGGAACGCCAGGTCGCCGACCCTGACGGCGGCGGGCCTTTGGGCGCGATCGAGGCCGGGTCCACGGTCATCGGCCGGCCGAGCGTGACCATGGCCTACGACGAGGACAAACCCGACGGAACCCGCTACCACCTGGTCACGACCGAGACCCAGGGGGCCAGGATCGACGGCTACCCGGCGGTCGGCCTGCGGGTCACCAGGAAGGGGTACGCCCCCGAGCACGGCGGGACGTCGGGCTGGGCACTGCGCCTGCCGACCAAGACCGTCACCGACGCCGGCGGTGCGGACCTCACCTCCTACCGGGTCTACGACGACGCGGGCCGGGTGGTGAAGTCGCTGGGTGTCGGCTCCGACGGCTCCGACGCCCGTACGCCGGCGGTGGTCTACTACACGGCCGGGGCCAACGCGGCGGAGGCCGCCTGCGGCGACCGGCCGGAGTGGGCCGGTCAGGTCTGCCTGACCAGGGCCGCCGGAGAGGTCACCGGGCACGACCCGGCGCGGATGACCGGCGAGCTGCCCGTCCGCCGGGTCAGCGCCTACAGCCGTTACCTGGACGAGGCGGAGGTGAAGGAGACCTCGGGCGGCAAGACGAGAACCACGACGACGACGTTCGACGCCGCCGCCCGCGTCACGGGCAGGACCATCACGTCCGACCTGGGCGCGGCCGTGCCCGCGACGACCACCACCTACGACCCCGCCGGCGGCCGGGTCGCCCGCAGCGTCGCGGACGGCGCCGCCGTCGTCCGGGAGTACGACGTGCTGGGCAGGCTGGTCAGCTACACCGACGCCGACGGCTCCGCCACGGTGACCGAGTACGACCGGTTCGGCAAGCGGACCAAGGTGACCGACCCGACCGGTTCCGGCACCTTCACCTACGACCGGGACGCCGAGCCGCGCGGCCTGGTGACCGGGTACACCGACAACATCGCGGGCACGTACTCGCCGGACGGGCAACACCGGCGGCGGCAAGCGTTACTCCTACGACCGGATCGGCCGGCTGACCGCCGTGTCGCACAGCGGCGCCGGCACGGCCGGCTGCGTCACCCGTACGTACGCCTACGACACCCGCTCCAACCGGACCGGCCAGTCCGTCTTCGAACCGGCCGCGGACGGCTCGTGCGACACGGCGGAGGCCGACTCGTCGGAGAGCTACGGCTACGACTCCGCCGACCGGCTGACCAAGGCGGGATACGTCTATGACGCGTTCGGCCGGACGACCCAGACGCCGGACGGGGTGGCCAACGGCTACTTCGCCAACGATCTCGTCCAGAGCCAGGAGGCCGGCGACGCCCGGCAGACCTGGACGCTCGACCCGCTGCACCGGTCGCGGACGTCACGCGCCCAGACGCAGGTGGACGGCACCTGGACGAACACCGCGGCGAAGGTCAACCACTACGGTGACGACAGCGACGAGCCGACCTGGATCGCCGAGGACGACACCGGCGCCCGTACCCGGATCATCGCCGGGCCGGACAACGACCTGGTGGCGACGTCCTCCGCCAACGGCAGCGTGCTGCTGCAACTGACGAACCTGCACGGGGACGTGGCCGCGACCGTCGACCGCGCCCTGAGCGAGCCGGAGCTGTTCGACTACCAGGAGTTCGGCGAGCCGGCCGGCGGGCAGAGCGGCCAGCGCTACGGCTGGCTCAGCGGCAAGCTGCGCTCCGGCGAGGCGATGGGCGGCACGGGTCAAGAACGGCCTCAACTGCGGGGAGGTGTTCGGCACCATGTTCTCCAACGCCTTGGGCAACTGGTCGAGTGCCAAGGGCTATCCAGGGGCGGCCAGGATGCTGGGATGGGTGGGCGGATTCATCTTCGGCTATCTGCGTAACGCCAGGTGCAGCGCCAAGACCAAGTACTCCTAGCGAATCCGCTGGAGGCCGGTGCCGTCACCGGCCTCCAGCGGGCCGGACCATGCGGATCAGATTCGGCCCACCCGGCGTGCGGCACTGCCAGGCCCTCTGGGACACCTGACGAGCGCTGGTCCTGGGCCGTTCAGGGCTCGGTGGGGGTGACGTTGAAGTTGTCGCGGAAGACGTTGTCCGGGTCGTAGCGGCGTTTGAGTGCGCGCAGCCGCCGTAACGTGGGCTCGGGGTAGGCGTCGTGGAGGCGTTCGGGGCGCAGGTCGGTCTCGAAGTTGATGTAGAGGCCGTTGAAGTGGTGGAGCAGGCCGTCCCAGGCGGCGTCCAGGCCCCGGCGGCTGGGACCGAAGGCGACGAGCTGGAAGTTGGCCGAGCGGCCCGCGTAGGCGGTGGCGTCGGGGGCGACGTCCGACGCCGCGCCCCCGACCGCGCGGATCTGGAAGAAGTACGTCTGCCCGCTCGCCACCAGCCGCGCCGCCGCCGCCGACAGCTCGGGCGTGAGGTGGTCGGCGAGCGCGGCCCTGGTCACCGGCTCCCCCTGGCCGTCGTGCTGGCCGTGCCCGACGCGCATGACCTCCTCGTACGGCAGCACCTGGATGGAGTAGTCGAGCAGCGGCGCCGCGGCGGCGACGGGCTGGAGCCGGTTGACGATCGTCTCGGCGTCGTCGGAGTCCACGACCGCCATGATCTGCCCGATGAGCGGCTGGCCGAGCTGGGCCCGGCCGACGATCAGGGAGCTGGTCAGGTCACGCGGGGCGGCCTCCATGGCGGCTCCCCAGCGTTCGAGGAGGGCGGCCGTGTCGGAGGCGTCCACGACCAACTGCGCGAAGCCGACGTCGCCCGCCTCGTCCACCTCGAACTCGAACGACGTGACGATGCCGAAGTTGGCGCCCGCGCCGCGTACGCCCCAGAACAGCTCGGCGTTCTCCTCCTCGTCGGCGTGCACCTGGCTGCCGTCGGCGAGCACGAGGTCCACGGCGCGCAGGTGGTCGATGGTCAGCCCGTGCTCGCGGACGAACCAGCCGATGCCGCCCGAGGTGGCCAGGCCGCCGACGCCCACGCCGCCGTAGTCGCCGGAGCTGAGCGCCCAGCCGTGCGGGGCGAGCGCGGCGGCCACGTCGCTCCAGCGCGCGCCCGGTCCGACGCGGACGCGGCGGGCCGCCTTGTCGAGGACCTCGATCGCGTTGAGGCGCGACAGGTCGATGACGATGCCGCCGTTGTTGGTCGAACGCCCGCTGATGCCGTGGCCGCCGCTGCGGATCGACAGCTTCACCGGCTGCGTACGCGCGAACACCACCGCCTGCCCCGCCTCCCCGGGCGTGCCGGGGCGCAGGACCAGGCCGGGTGAGCCGCCGCGCAGGTACGTGGAGCGGACGCGGGCGTAACCGGCGTCGCCGGGTTCGACGGCCGTCGGGGCGAGGGCGGCGGGTACGGCGTCGTAGTCGATGCCGTCACGCCGGTGCCTGCGGACGAACACGCTCTTGACCTGGCTCCGCTCTGCCCCGGACGCCGCGCGCAACGCGGGGGCGACCTCCTCGGCGAAGCGCCGCAGGATTCCGGGGTCGTCGGTGGCGAGGAGGAGGGTGCTGAGCCCTCCGGCCCGGATCAGGGCCAGGAGGTCGGCCACCCACTCTTCGGCCGGGCCGGACCGGGGCGCGATGCGGGCCAGGCGGCGGAGCTCCCGAGGGTCGCGCCCGGCCGCCTCCGCCGCCGCGTCGATCTCCGCTCCGGGCCCACCGGGTGCGGGGGACAGACCGTCCGCCGCCGCGTCAATCGCGGCCTCGGGGTCCTCGGGTGCCTCGGGTGTGAGGAACAGGCCGTCGGCCTTGGCGGCGGCCAGGCGCAGGAGGCCGGGGTGCAGGGGGCCGGGGCGCGGCTCGGCTGCCACCCACAGAGGGATGTTGTGTGCCGGGGCTGGGCCGCGTTCCGCGCCTTCAAGGCGGTGGTGTTCGCCGTCGAAGGTGAGCGGCGAGCGGTGGTGGGCCGCCCAGATGCCGCGGATGACGTCGACCGCCTCACCCAGCCGCCCGACCACGTCACCCACCCTCCCGTCCGCTCCGTCCACCCCGTCGGCCCTGTCCGCCCCGTCCGTGCTCAGCACCAGCTCGACGCGGCCGTCGGTGAGCAGGTCGAGGCTGGCCGCCGCGCGCGCCGCCACCGCCGGATCGGCCTCGGGACCGACCCCGGCGGCCAGGCGGACGCGGCTCGTACGGGCCGCGACCCAGCTCAGCAGCGTCCAGGGGTCGGTGCCCGCGGGCTCGTCCAGGAAGGACACCAGGTCGTAACCCAGCTCCTCCGCCAGCCGCGCCCGCTCGACCGCCGCCTCCGGCTCGGAGCCGCCCGGCGTGAGCAGCACGCCGAACCGCAGCGGGTGACCGTAGCCGGTGCTCATCGCGCGTTCCCCGGGACGCCGCCCCGCTCCTGCGCCACGAGTTCGCGCACCCGGGGAGCGACCTCCTGGCCGAACGCCCGGATGGTGCCGGGGTCGTCAGCCATGACGATGTAGCCGGAGAAGCCGTACTCGAGGGTGAGCGCGGCGAGCTGCTCCGCCCACTGCTCGGGCGGGCCGGTCAGCAGCCGGTCACTGCGCGGGCCGCCGAGCCGTCCGCCGATGTTGATCAGGCGGCGGACGGCGGACGGGTCGCGCCCCGCCTCGGTGGCCGCCGCGTCGATGGTGGCGTTGGCCGCGGCCAGCTCGTCCAGGCTCTTCATGTACGGCAGCGAGGGCAGCCACCCGTCGGCCTTGGCGCCGATCAGGCGGAGCATCCTCGGCTTGTACGCCCCCAGCCAGATGCCGATGTCGTGGGCCGGGGCGGGCCCGCGCTTGGCGCCGTCGACCCGGTAGTACGTCCCGTCCACCCGGAACAGCGAACGGTTGTCCGCGTCCCACAGCCCGCGGATGATGTCGATGGCCTCGCTGAGCGCGTCCACGGCCTGCCCGGGGCTCAGCCTTCGGCCGCCCATGGCCGCGATCGCGTCCCAGAAGCCGCCCGCGCCCAGGCCCAGCTCGAACCGGCCCCCGCTCAGCAGGTCGAGCCCGGCCGCGGCCCTGGCGAGCACGGCGGGAGGGCGCAGGGGCAGGTTGATCACGTTGCCCGACAGGTGGACGCGCTCGGTCTTGGCGGCGACGTAGGACAGCAGCGTCCAGGTGTCGAGGAAGGCCGACTGGTAGGGGTGGTCCTGGAAGGTCACCAGGTCGAGCCCGGCCGCCTCCGACTCCTGTGCCAGCGCGACGACCTCCTGCGGTGAGGCGTTCCCCGGCGTGATGAAGGACCCGAACTTCAGGTCGTGCCCGTAGTCAGGCATGTGCCCTCCTCCTCCGCCCGCGCGAGGCAGATGTGTTGCTGTGAAGACTATCTCTGTGCCAGACGAGTTGCACAACAGCTAGTTGATCCCGGACATTCCATGCGCGCGCCCGCGCCCCACGGGACGCGAAAAGCGCAGGAAAAGCGCAGGAGTGGACCGGCAGAGCAACACAGGCGGGAACGGTCAGGCGCCGTCGGAGAGCATCTCCTCGGCCACGTCGCACGGGTCTCTGACCGGTTCGAGGTGGCGTACGTCGCAGGCCACCCGCCACAGCAGCCCACGGAAAGTGTCGCGCTCGGTCGCATCCAGCGCCCCGAGCAGCTCGTCCTCCGCGTCGCGCACGCGCCGCGCGAGGTCCTTGAACACGCGTACGCCCTCCGCCGTGGCCACGATCCGGCGCTGCCGGCGGTCGGCGGGGTTGAGGCGGCGCTCGACCAGCCCGGCCTTGACGAGGTCGTCGAGCAGGTACGTCATCACCGTGCGGTCGATGCCCAGATGCGCGGCCAGGGCGAGCTGGGTCGGATGGTCACCGCCCACCACGGCGGCCAGGGTCTGGTAGCCGCGCGGGCCGTGCGGCAGGTCGCCGATCACCGTGATCACCGAACTGTGGTAGGCCCGCAGCAGCACGCCCAGAGTCCAGCCCAGGTTGTCCTGGCCGGAGAGCTCGTCGTGCCGCGCGCCGCTCATGCGGGCAATCCTATCTCCGATGCATGGCGTTCAGATGATCTGCGCTACCGCATATCCGACGCCGAAAAGATGACACGACCTCCTACTCAAGGTGGATGACCTTGTCGAGGGCCTGGTCCATGATCGGACTCCCCAACGTTTGGATGTGATATGCGAAGAACCGTCCTGTCCCTCGGCCTCTTAGCGGCGCTGACCGCACCCCTCATGCCCGTGACCCCCGCCACCGCCACCGCCACCGCCGGACCGGTGGCCGGGGCGACCACCCCGGCGTCCGCGCAGTCGATCGCCTGGGCGCCGTGCGCGGAGAACACCGCGGTCGAGTGCGGCACGCTGACCGTGCCCGTCGACTACGCCAAGCCGGACGGCGAGAAGTTCGAGCTCGCGCTGGCCCGCCGCAAGGCCACCGACCCCGCCGCCCGCATCGGCTCCCTCGTGATCAACCCCGGCGGCCCCGGCGGCTCCGGCGTGGAGGCCGTGCTCGGCGACTGGCTCGGCTTCAGCTCCGAGCTGACCAGCCGCTTCGACGTCGTCGGCTTCGACCCGCGCGGCGTGGCGCGCAGCCACCCCATCCTCTGCTCGCTCGACCTCGCCGTGCAGGCGCCCGACCCGCTGTCGATCAAGAGCCAGGCCGACTTCGAGGCCCTGCTCGCGCACAACGAACGCTACCGCCAGGACTGCCGCCAGCGCACCGGCCCGCTGTTCGACCAGGTGCACACCGGCAACGTCGTACGCGACCTCGACGTCCTGCGCGCCGCACTCGGCGACGACAAGCTCACCTACTACGGCGTCTCGTACGGCACGCTGATCGGCCAGCTCTACGCCGAGCAGTTCCCCGGCCGCGTGCGCGCGCTCACGCTCGACAGCAACATGGACCACAGCCTGGGCACGAGGGCCTTCCTCGACACCGAGTCGTGGACCGCCCAGGACTCCTTCAACGAGTTCGTCGCCTGGTGCGGCAAGACCGCCTCCTGCGCCCTGCACGGGCAGGACGTACGCGCCGTCTGGCGGGACCTGCTGGCCCGCGCCGACCGGGGCGAGCTGGAGGTTCCCGGTTTCCCTGGCGTCAAGCTGACCAAGTTGCACCTCATCAGGCAGGCGTTCGGCGCGTTCTACGGCCCGGCGTTCAAGGAGCTCGCCGACTTCCTGGAGGCGCTGGCCAAGGGGACCCCGTCGGAGGCGAAGGCGATCCTGACGCCCCTCGCCACCAGCTCGGAGCAGGTGATCAACGACGCCACCCAGGTGTTCTGCCAGGACTACCTGCTGCCGATCCGCGACTACCGCGAGTACGAGCGCCACATACGCAGGTCGGCCGCCATCGCGCCCGACATGCTGATCAGCTCCGCGGGCCACGGGACCTCCGTCGCCTGCCTGGGCACGTCCGCCCCGATCCCGAACCCGCAGCACCGCCTGGACGTGTCGGGCACGCCCACGCTGCTGCTGGGCAACGCCCTGCACGACCCCGCCACCGCCTACCCGTGGGCGGTCAACGCGGCGCGGCAGATCGGGCGGGAGGCCCGGCTGCTGACGTACGAGGGGTGGGGGCACGGCATCTACGGCCGCGGCGAGTGCCCGACCACGGCCATCGACGACTACCTCGTCTCGCTGAAGGTGCCCGCCAAGGGTGCGCGGTGTGAGGCGGTGCCGCCCGCCGAGGTGGGCCCGCTGCGCACCAGGCCGCTGCCCGGTCCTGTGCCGGGGATGCCCGGCTGGACGTTCGCGCGGTCGTAACGAGATCCCGCTGCCAGATCCCGGTGACCTCGCGGGGACGGCCCGCGAGGCCGCCGGCCGGTCGGCCGGACACCCGGAACCGGCCCCGTGGCTACTCGCCGCCCGGTCTGACCAGCCCCGTCTCGTAGGCGAGCACCACCGCCTGGGCGCGGTCGCGCAGCGCGAGCTTGGCGAAGATGCGAGCGACGTGCGTCTTCACGGTGGCCTCGCTGAGAGTCAGCGCGTACGCCAGCTCGGCGTTCGACAGGCCCCTGCCCATGAGCGTCAGGACCTCCAGCTCACGCGGCGTCAGGGCGGCCAGGTCGCTGTGGACGGCGGCGGGCGGGGCGCCGGGGGCGCGGTCGGCGGCGGCGAAGCGTTCGACGAGGCGGCGGGTGATCGACGGGGCCAGCAGCGCGTCACCGGTGCCGACCAGGCGTACGGCGGCGGCCAGGTGTTCCGGGGTGACGTCCTTGAGCAGGAAGCCGCTGGCGCCGAGGGCCAGGGCGGCGTAGACGTACCGGTCGAGGTCGAACGTGGTCAGCATGATCACCCGGCAGCGCGGGTCGTGGGCGAGCACCCGGCGGGCCGCCTCCAGGCCGTCCATGCCGGGCATGCGGATGTCCATCAGCACCACGTCGGGTACGAGCCGGTGCGCCTCGGCCACCGCCTCGGCCCCGTCGGCCGCCTCGCCCGCGACGTCGATGCCGCGCGCGGTCAGTATGAGCCGGAACCCGACCCGTACCAGCGCCTGGTCATCGGCGATCAACACCCGCGGGCCCGCACCCGGCACGGGTCCCGGTTCCGAAGCCCCGCCGGGTTCCGGGGCCGGGTGCGTCACGGGCGGTCCAGGGGGATGCGGGCGCGCACCCGGTAGCCGCCGCCGAGCCGTCGCCGGGCGTCGAGGTCGCCGCCGTACATCGCGACCCGTTCGCGCAGCCCCAGCAGCCCGCGCCCGGCCCCGTGCGCGGACCGTCCGCCGTCGTCCGCGCGCCGGGCGGCGCCCGTGAGCACGCTCGGCCCGGTGTTGAGCACCTCCACCCGCAGATAGTGGTCGGTGTAGCGGACGCTCACCTCGGCCTTGGCGCCCTCCCCGTGCTTGAGCGCGTTCGTGAGCGCCTCCTGGACGATCCGGTACGCGGTCACGTCGATCCCGGCGGGAAGCGGGCGGGGCGGGCCGGAGACGCGTACCTCGACCGGGAGCCCGGCGAACGCGATCCGGTCGGCCAGTGCCCCGAGCCGGCCCAGCCCCGGCTGCGGCGCGAGGTCACCCCCGTCGCCTTCGTTGCCCCCGTCGTCGTCGCCGTCGGGCGACGGCGCCAGCAGCCCGAGCAGGTGGCGCAGCTCGGTCATCGCGTCGCGCCCCGCGGACTCGACGGCCCTGAGCGCGGTCTCGGCCTCGCCCGGCATCGTGGTCAGCACCTCCCTGGCGGCCCCGGCCTGGACGACCATGAGGCTGACGTTGTGGCTGACGATGTCGTGCAGCTCGGCGGCGATCCTGGCGCGCTCGGCGTCGACGGCCGCGCCGGCCGCCCGTTCGCGCTCGCGTTCCAGCAGCCGCCCCTGCTCGCCGAGCGCGGCTCGGTAGCGGCGCCGCGTCCGTACGAGTGCCACCGCCAGCCATCCCGCGAGACCGCACGCGACCGCCAGGGCGGCGATCAGCCATTCCCACACGGGACCATCTTCGCGTCACCCGCGAACCCCCACATCCTCCCCCGGCCCTACATCCACGGGATGACGGCCGTCGCGCTTACATCCCCGGCGGGATGCCCTGCCGCGCCGCCCCGCTCTAGGTTCTGGGCCATGGACACACACCACGACCCCGGTGGACGCGTCGTCGTGCGGCTCGACGACGTCCACAAGGAGTACGGCGCGGCCAGGGCCCTCGGCGGCGTGTCACTGCGGATCGACGCCGGGGACGCGGTCGCCGTGATGGGGCCGTCGGGCTGTGGGAAGTCCACGCTGCTCAACCTGGTCGCCGGCCTGGACCGTCCGACGCGGGGGACGGTCCAGGTGGGCGGACAGGACCTGGGCGCGATGAACGAGACGGAGCTGGCGCTGTTCCGCCGCCGCCACGTCGGGATGGTCTTCCAGTTCTTCAACCTCATCGACGACCTGCCCGCGCTGGACAACGCCGCGCTGACCGCCCAGCTCACCGGGACGCCCGCGCGCCAGGCCCGCGACCGGGCGATGGAGCTGTTCGAGGAGCTGGGCATCGCCGAGCGCGCGGACGTATACCCGGCGGCGCTCAGCGGCGGGGAGCGCCAGCGCGTGGCCGTGGCCAGGGCGCTGATGAACCGTCCTGCCCTGCTGCTGGCCGACGAGCCGACCGGCGCGCTGGACAGCAGGTCCGGCGAGCAGGTGATGGACCTGCTGATCGACCTCAACCAGATCGGGCAGACGCTGCTGATCGTCACCCACGACCCCGACCTGGCCGAACGCTGCGCCGGCCGCCTGGTCGAGCTGGCCGACGGCCGGGTGGTCGCCGAGCACGGCCTGGAGCGCACCCCATGACCACCTCCCTCCCGCGATCCTCGCCCGGTCACCCGGCGTCGGAACGTGCCCCGTCCGGCCTGGGCGCCGGTGCGGTGTGGCGGGTCGCGCGGGCGGCGGTGCGGCGGCGCAGGGTGCAGACGTTCGTGCTCGGGGTCGTGGTCTTCTGCTCCACCGTGGCCATCGTGGTGGCCCTGGGCCTGCTGGAGAGCGTGTCGGCGCCATTCGACCGGGCCTTCGCGGAGCAGAACGGCGCGCACGTCGTGGCCTCCTACGATTCGGCCGAGGTCGCCGCGGCGCGGCTGGCGGCGGGGGCCCGCGTGCCCGGGGTGGAGGCGGCGGCGGGCCCGTTCCCGCAGGCCGTCGTGACGATCCCGGACACGGTCGAGCACCTGCCGCCCGGCCCGCTCGCGCTCGTCGGCCGTCCCGTCCCCGGCGGGCCGGTGGACCGGGTGGACCTGTGGGCCGGACGCCCGCCCGCCCGCGCCGGCGAGATCGTGCTCAACCGGCCGCCCGGCCCGCACTTCTCCTACCTCGTCGGCGCACGGTTCACCACGGCGGAAGGCCCGGCGTTCACCGTGGTGGGCCTGGCCTCCAGCGTGAGCGGGAGCGCCGAGTCGTGGGTGACCCCGGGCCAGGCCGCCGCGCTGCGCCCGTCCGCGTACCAGATGCTCTACCGTCTCGACGCCGCGGCCACCGACGCCGAGGTGCGCCGGGGCATGGCGGCGATCACGGCGGGGCTGCCGGAGAGTGCGCTGGTGGGCTCGCGGTCGTACCTGGCCGTCAAGCGGGACGCGGGCCGCACGGCCTCGGTGTTCCTGCCGTTCCTCGCCGGGTTCGGGGGGCTCGGGCTGGTGGTGGCCGTCCTCATCGTGGCGAACGTGGTCGGCGGCGCGGTCGTGGCCGGGTCACGGCACATCGGGGTGCTCAAGGCCCTCGGGTTCACGCCGAACCAGGTCGTGGCCGTGTACCTGACGATGGTCCTGGTCCCGGCCGCCGCCGGCGGCGCGCTCGGCACAGTGGCGGGCGGCCTGGCGGTGCGGCCGCTGCTGCGCGACATCGGCGACGGGGTGTTCAGCGTCACCGTCGGCCCCTGGGTGTACGCCGCCACGCTGGCCGGGATGCCGGCCGTGGTGGTGCTGGCGGCTCTGGTGCCCGCGCTGCGCGCG
>NZ_BAAAZP010000113.1:0-6909 GCF_039536965.1 Nonomuraea antimicrobica
CCCGTGGCGCCGCGCCAGGCCCGGACGCGGGCGGCGTGGGCGGGCATCGCGGCGATGGTGGCGATCACCCTGGTGGTCGCGCTGGCGCCGGCGGAAGAAGGGGCCGAGGACGACTATCGGCGGGCCTACGAGGCACAGCGGAAGGCCCTGGCGGCGGTCGAGCGGACCGCGACGCCGTCCGCCTCTCCGGCGGGGAGCGTGCCCACGCCGACCCGGATTCCCGACCCCAACTGCTCGCCCGCGCCGCGCCCGGTGACCGTCAGGCCGATCGATCCCGAGGTGAAGCGGGCCGTGGACCGCCAGTGGCGGCGCGTGGAGCGGTGGCTGAAGGCGAACGCGCCCCGTACGTACCGGACGCTCGGCGCGCCCGGCAGGGCCGGCACGATCGCCGTCGCCGAGTCTCAGATGGGCGTGGACTTCCCCGACGACCTGCGCGCCTCCCTGCTACGCCACAACGGCTCGCGCGGCGAGGGGGCGTTCGGCTTCTCGTCCGGTGGCGCGGTCAACCTCGGCACGCGTGACATCAGGGACGCCTGGCGCGAGCAGTGCCGCCGGGACCGCACCGACCTGGGCGCCGACCCGTCGACCGAGTATTGGAACGGGCGGATGATCCCGTTCGCGTCTTACCCGGAGTTCGACTCCGAGGACACGCCGTACGCCGTGGTCGACTCCGTGGGAGGAGCGGTGGGCTGGGACGACTCGATCGGGGGCATGGCGCCCCGGATGCCGTCGTACCACGCGCTCATGCGGGCCGTGGCCGACGCCCTGGAGCGGGGCACCCCGATCGAGGGCCGGCGACCGGCCGTCGAGCGGGGTGTGCTGGTCTGGGAGCACGCCGAGTGAGGCCCGCCCGTCATCGCTTCGGCGGCACCGGCTTCCCGCCGGGCAGCACCTGGGGCGGCGGGAAGCGCAGCTTGCGGATCTGCAGCGCCCGCATCGCCGCGTAGAAGCCCACACCCTTGGGGCTCTCGCCGGGCAGTTTCTCCGTCACCAGCCGCTTGACCTTCCAGGCCACGTAGACCGAGGTGAACAGCACGCCGATCATCATGATCGGCCAGCCGATCGTGACCACGTAGCCGAGCACCTGGGCGCGGATCGCCATCGGCCACGGAACCCAGGTGGCCAGCAGGATCAGTAGCGAGAACGGCAGGAAATACTGACTCGGCAGCCGCCGCGAGTCGACCCATTCGCGCGCGAACTTGCGCGCCGGGCCCTTGTCGCGAACAGGAAAATATCGCTCGTCGCCTGCGAGCATGCCCTGACGGGCCTTGTCCCGCTCGGCGGACTGCTTGGCACGCATCTGCCGATAAGCCTCTTTACGGTCTTTCGGCGCGGATACGTACTGGCGCCGGCTGCCCTCGGCATCCCGGCGCTTGGGTGTGGGACGACCTTTACCCTGGGGCTTAGGATCGTCAACGGGGACGGGGGTGTCGTCCACGGAGGTTTGGGAACGGCGTCGCAACACGACGTCAACCCTACCTGTACTGCAACTTAGTGACGCCCCCGTGCGTTATGCGTAGGGTAATCCCAAGGCGGCTGCGCTGCATTGGGATTGACACCAGCACGACCTAGAAGGGGACGGCCGACGCGCATGAGCGTGATGAAGAGACTTTCGATGATCTTCAAGTCCAAGGCCAACAAGGCCTTGGACAAGATGGAGGATCCGCGCGAGACCCTCGACTACTCCTATCAGCGGCAGCTCGAGTTGCTGCAGAAGGTGCGGCGAGGGGTGGCCGACGTCGCCACCTCCCGCAAGAGGGTGGAGCTCCAGATAACCGGCCTGGAGAAGCAGGCTGAGCGCCTGGAGGACCAGGGTCGCAAGGCGCTGTCGGTGGGCCGCGAGGATCTGGCCCGTGAGGCGCTGCAGCGTCGCTCCAACCTGACGACGCAGATGGCCGACCTCAAGGTCCAGCACGACAACCTGCAGGCCGAGGAGGAGAAGCTGACCACGGCTTCCCAGCGGCTGCAGGCCAAGGTCGACTCCTTCCGCACGAAGAAGGAGACCATCAAGGCCACCTACACCGCGGCCGAGGCGCAGACGCGCATCAACGAGGCGTTCTCGGGCATCTCTGAAGAGATGGGCGACGTCGGCCTGGCGATTCAGCGCGCCGAGGACAAGACGGCGCAGATGCAGGCGCGCGCGGGAGCCATCGACGAGCTGCTGGCCAGCGGCGCGCTCGACGACTACAGCGGCACCCGCGGTGACGACATCCAGGCCGAGCTCGACCGCATGGGCGGCGGCATGGACGTCGAGCTGGAGCTGGCCAGGATGAAGGCCGAGCTGGGCCAGGGCCCGGCGCCGCAGTCGGCCATCGAGCAGGGCCAGCCGCCGCAGCAGCAGGCCCAGCCGCAGCAGCAGGGCCAGACCCAGCAGTACCGCCGACCAGGGGAGGGCGCATGATCGTCAGGATCATGGGCGAGGGTCAGGTGGAGATCTCCACCGACGACATCTCGATACTCAACGAGCTCGACACCGAGCTCGAAGCGGCCATCGACGCGGGCGACGAGGGCACCTTCCGCGTCAGGCTGCACGCGTTGCTCGACAAGGTGCGCCATGTGGGCAAGGCGCTTCCCGACGACAGCCTTGAGCCGTCAGAGCTGATCCTTCCCCCCGCGGACGCCTCGATCGAGGAGGTCCGGGAGATGCTGGGCGACCAAGGTCTCATCCCGGGCTGAGCCCGTGCGTACGCGGTTCGCGTCCGACCGTGGCCTGACCAGCCGCATGGTCGTGACGATGTTCCTGCTCGGGTTGCTCTACGTCGTGTTCGTCGGCGTCCTGATCGCTCTCGGCGTGCAGGCGCTGACCGTACTGGTGCTGGCGGGCGGCCTCCTGCTGGTGCAGTATTTCCTGTCCGACCGCATCGCCCTGTTCGCGATGCACGGGCGGGAGGTCTCTCCCCAGGAGGCGCCTGAGCTGCACGCGCTGATCGACCGGCTGTGCGCGCTGGCCGACATGCCCAAGCCGCGGGTGGCGATCGCGGATTCCGACGTCCCCAACGCGTTCGCCACCGGCCGCAACCAGAAGCGCGCCGTCGTCTGCGTGACGACCGGCATCCTGCGCCGCCTTGAGCCGCAGGAGCTGGAGGGCGTGATCGCCCACGAGCTGTCCCACGTGGCCCACCGTGACGTGGCGGTCATGACGATCGCCTCGTTCCTCGGGGTCGTGGCGGGGCTGATGACCAGGTTCGCCCTCTACTCGGGGCTCAGCCGCCGCAACAACGGCCAGGGCGGGCTGCCCATCGGCGCGATCGTGCTGCTGGTCTCCGTCGTCGTGTACGCCGTCAGCTTCCTGCTCATCCGCGCCCTGTCGCGCTACCGCGAGCTGGCCGCCGACCGCGCGGGTGCCCTGCTCACGCAGCGCCCGTCGGCCCTGGCCAGCGCGCTGACCAAGGTGAGTGGGGAGATGGCCAGGATCCCGACCCGCGACCTGCGCGAGGCGGAGCCGTTCAACGCCTTCTACTTCGCTCCGGCGCTGGCCAGGGGGGTGACGCTGGCGAGCCTGTTCTCCACGCACCCGACGCTGGAGCGCCGCTTGGAGCAACTGGCGAACATCTCCCGCCAACTGGGAAGGGGCTGAGCGCGCCCATGGGCTGGCTCGACGCACTGCTCGGCCGGACGAAACCGGTCAAGCCCAACCTCGACGCGCTGTTCGCGCTGCCCTCGGCCGCGGTGACGCTGCAGGCCGCGACCGGTCTCGTCCCCACCGGTCTCGGCTCCGTGGCGTTCCGCGCGGCGGAGGGCGGCGCGTTCGCCGAGGTGGAGAGCGAGGCCAAGGCCCTGCTGGGCGAGCGGGTGGAGGAGTCGGACGACGGCTACGGTTACACCTGGCTGCTCGTACGCCGCGAGCCCGACGCCCTCAGCGATCTGGTGACCGAGGTGCACGCGGTCAACTCCACGCTGGAGGGCGCCGGGTTCGGCCCGTCGCTGCTGTGCTCGCTGGTGTCGTTCGCCGAGCCCGGTGGGAGGCGGCTGGCCGTGGTGTACCTGTACAAACGCGGCACCTTCTACCCGTTCGCGCCCCTGCCGGGGCAGAAGCGTGACAACCCGCTCGAACTACAGGCCAGAGGCGCTCTGGAGGGTGAGCTGCCGCTGGAGAGCGACCTCAGCCGCTGGTTCCCCGTCTGGGGGGCTCCCGGGCTCTGACGGTCCGGTCGCAGGTGCCGGTCGCAGGTGCCGGGTCACAGATGCCGGTCACGGGTGGCTGGTCATTGGCCGTTCTGGCGATCCGGCTGGGGGGCTTATGACCGGCGATCGCCGAGAGTGATCTAATCGTCACGTGGAGCGAAGGTTGGTGGTGCTCGCGGCTTCCGCGTTCATCGTGGCGGCCGTGCTGGGCAGCGCGTGGATGACCGGCCAGTTCACCACGCCCGCCGTCGACAGGACCGACGGCTACGTGAGCGAGCTGGCCGCCCGCGATCAGCCGTGGACGCGGCTGTTCCGGATCAGCCAGGCGCTGTCGGGGCTGGCGTGCCTTGGCGGCGTGGCGCTGGTGCCCCGGGTGGCGCGCGAGTGGCCCGGCTGGCTGGCGCTGGCCGCGTTCGGGCTGCTCAGCTTCGCCTCGGGGGTGTTCCCGCTCGACTGCGCCACGCTCAGCGACCCGACCTGCGGGCTGCGGGGTACGTCGTTCGCGCACCAGGCCCACACGGTGGCCGGGGTGCTGGGCGCCCTCGCCGTGCTCGCCGCCATGGCGCTGCTCGGCGCGCGGTGGGGCTCGTGGGTGGCGTGGATGTTGACCTGGCTGAGCCTGGCCGCCACGGTGCTCACCCTGGCCGGGCTGGTGGGCGGGCACGGGGTGGGGCTCGCGCATCGCGCGCTGCTCACGATGATCGCCGTCTGGCTCGTCTACGTGGCGCTCCACCTGCTCGTCGCCGAGGACCCGGACGACCCGTACGCGCTGGACGCGCCGAGGATCGCGCCCGGCCGGCTGGGCGGCGTGGGCAGCGCCCGGGTGCGCACGGAGGACGCGGCCCGTGCGGCCGGTCAGGGGCGGCCGGCGAGCGCGGAGAGAGTGGACTGGAGAGCGGGCCGGGGCCGGTCGGCGAGCGCGGAAGGGGCGGACCGGGCGGCCGGTCAGCGGCGGTCGCACGTCGTCGAGCAGGGCGCGGGACCGGCGGTGCTGATCACGGTCGGCCCAGGGGGCGCCTGGTTCCACTGGGACGCGGTGGCCGTGAGACTCGCCCGCAGCCGCCGCGTCATCCGCTTCGACCGTCCCGGACTCGGCCTGAGCCCCGGCTCGCCCGCCCCGCCCAGCCTGTACGGCGAGGTCGCCCGCCTGGCGGCGCTCGCCCCCGCGCATCCCGAGCAGGTCACCCTCGTCGCCCACGGGGTGGCCTGCTGGCACGCGGAGGCGTTCGCCCGGCTGCACCCGCTGCGCCTGGCCGGGCTCGTCCTGGTGGACCCGGTGTGCGCGGCCCGGCGCCGTCCGCTGCCCACCGCCAGGGCGGCGGGCAGGTGGCTGCCGGCGCTGGGCGAGACGTGGGGCGCGACCGCCGTGGCCCGGCTGACAGGACCGGCCACGCACCGGCTGCTCACGGGGCTGCCGGACCTCTCGCGGATCTACAGCAGGGGCAAGGTGTGCGCCGCGATGGCCGGGGAGTGGCTGGCCCGCCGCGACATGGCCGCCGACCTGCACCGGCTGCGGGCCGAGATGCGCTTCCCCGACGTGCCGGTGACCGTGATCAGCGTGGGCGACCCGGGCGGGTGCCCGGAGCGGCTCGCCGGTGAGTTGGGCGCCGCGCACGTACGCATGGCCGGGAGCGGCGGGCGGATCCAGCTCCACGAACCTGGGGCGGTGGCCGACGCCGTCCTCGCGGCCTCCTCCTAGCTTCCCGGCCCGGGTCCCGCGGGGGTGTCCGGGCACGCGGGAACCGGTGCTGCGGTCCCGCGGCGTTGTCCGAACGGGTGACGTGGACCCGCGCCACCCACCAGAATGGCGAGAAAGACGCCATATGTGGGGGTTGCCAATGCCGGACCTCGCGGCCCTGAGGCCAGGGGATCCCGCGACGGTGGGCGGATACGCCCTGGCCGGACGGCTCGGCGAGGGCGGACAGGGCATCGTCTACCTCGCCACGGCCTCCGGCGGAGCGACGGCCTCAGGCGGGACGACGGCCCCGGGCGGGACGAAGGTGGCGCTCAAGCTGCTGCGCGCCGACCTGGCGGGTGATGCCGAGGCGTCGGAGCGGTTCGTGCGCGAGGTGGCGATGGCCCGCCGGGTGGCGCCGTTCTGCACGGCCCAGGTCATCGAGACCGGGCTGTTCGGCGGGCGGCCGTACATCGTCAGCGAGTACATCGACGGGCCCACCCTCGCCGACGTCGTACGCGAGCAGGGCCCCCGCTCGGGCGCCGCCCTGCACCGGCTGGCCATCGGCACCGTCACCGCGCTGGTCGCCATCCACCAGGCCGGGATCGTGCACCGCGACTTCAAGCCGTCGAACGTGGTCATCGGCTCCGACGGGCCGCGCGTGATCGACTTCGGCATCGCCAGGGCGCTCGACCTCACCTCGACGCTCACCGCGGCGGTAATTGGGACGCCGTCGTACATGGCGCCCGAGCAGCTCTCCGCGTCGAGCCCGGGGCCGCAGGCCGACATGTTCGCCTGGGCGTGCACGCTGGTGTTCGCCGCCTCAGGACAGCCGCCGTTCGGGCAGGACAGCGTGCCCGCCGTGGTCAACCGCATCATGCACACCGAGGCGGACGTCGGCCACATCGCCGATCCGGCCCTGCGCGCGCTGGTCGCGGACTGCCTGGCCAAGGATCCCGCCCGGCGGCCCGGGGCGGGCGAGGCGCTCATGCGCCTGCTCGGGCACACCCCCGCGACCCAGCCGCCGGGACTGCTCCAGCAGGGCAGCGCCGCGGCCGCCCCGCACCCGGCCGGTCCCCGGCCAGGTGTGTCGCAGGGGGCGGCCGGCG
>NZ_BAAAZP010000114.1:0-54493 GCF_039536965.1 Nonomuraea antimicrobica
TCTGCGCCGATGGTACTGCACTCGGGAGGGTGTGGGAGAGTAGGTCACCGCCGGACAATCATTCAGAAAGGGCCTGACACGAACTGTGTCGGGCCCTTCCTGCATTTCCGGGCATCTCTTCTTCTTTTCCTGGTGGGTTGTGGGGGAGGGGGGCGGTTGTTGTGGCTGTCGGGTGTTGGGGGTGTGTGTTTGGTGGGGCCTGGCCGGGGTGGCTGGGCCTTTTTCTGTTTTCTGGGGTTGCTGGTCGCTGTTGGCTTTGGGGTGGCGGTTCCGGCTGGCTGGTGGGTGACAGTGAGGTTCTGTGAAAGTGGATGTCGGGTTACTGGTGGCAGGTGGTTGAAGGCGCTCGCCCTGTCATCGCCGAATTGCCTCACAGTGAGCCCATTTCATCTTGGGTAACGGCCGTCCTCGACAAGCTGCAGCACGAGGATCGCCTGGACGAGCGCGGTCGCGCGATGCGGGCAACAGCGCAGCTTGGTCAGCACCTTCCAGGACTTCAGGGTCGCGACGGCACGTTCACCTATGGCGCGGATACGGGCGTGGGCGCGATTGACGTCCCGCTGTGCGCGCGACAACCAGGGCCGATGGCGATGCCGTTTGAACGGCGTGCGGATCGTGCCGCCCGCTCCTTGGTACCCCTTGTCGGCGAAGGTCTTTACGCCGGCGCTGGTCAAGGCGCCGACCAGGCCGACCGTCCGAGCGGCGGTCACGTCGTGGGTGGCGCCCGGCAGCGCAGGTGAGGCCCACACCAGTCGGCCCACTGGATCGGCCAGCAGTTGCACGTTCATGCCGTGCTGCTTGTGTTTGCCGCTGTAGTACGGCCGCTCATCGGCGAGGCGGTCGATGGGGATGAGGGTGCCGTCGAGGATGGTGTAGGCCAGCCGGGACGCTCGCTCGACGGCGGCGTGTACGTCGTCGGCCAGGACAGCCAGGAGATCGACGGCTTCACGGATGTAGCGCCAAGCGGTGGCGGTGCCGATGGCGAAGCCACCGGCCAGACGGGCGTAGGTGTCGCCATTGCGCAGGTGGGCCAGGACCAGCAGGGCTTGCCGGGCCGGGTCTAACTTCCGCCACCGGGAACGGCGTTCGGCACGCCGGGTACGGATGAGCTCAGCCAGACGGGCCAGAGTGTGGTTGGACAGCGGAATCGAGGCACGGTAAGACAGCAACGAGGCTCCCGGTCGGGGCATCGGATCTTGGTCGACTGCTGTCTTATCGGGAGCCTCCTGTCATCCGCCACCGCTCTTCACGAAGCCATGCTGACCAGGGCCGTCAGGTTGAAAAGAGCTCAGTGTCACTGCGTCATTGTGGCGCTGCTTCAGCGTGTTGGTGAACTGCGCGTGGTGGTGCGGAGACCTGGGGTCTCTCGGGGTTCCCTGGCTGGCGGGCGGAGTGCCATGGGTTCCTGGGGTGGTCCGGAGCGGTGGTGCGGGTCCCTCGGTTCGTCTGGACGGGTAGTGCGGGTCTCTGGGCTGGCCGGATGGGGTTTGTGGGTCCCTGGGGTGTTGTCTGAGGGTGGGTTTTCGCTGTGGGGCTCTCGGCAGTGGGGTGTTGGTCCGGGGGCCGGGCTTGGTGGGGCGGCCCCCGGGGGCGTTCGGTGACTGGGAGGGGGGTCCTCTCAGGGGTGCCTGGCGACTGGGTGGTGCCCCCTCACGCATGCGGGCGTGCCTGGGTGGCTGGGCCCTTGCGTGGTGGGGCGTTGCCCGGTCGTGGACTTTGGCGCGTGGGTGGTCAGGAGGGGAGGACGAGGAGGGCGTCGCCGATGCCGCGTTCGGTTCCGTCGGATGGCTTGTTGACCAGCTTGTCGCCGACCACCATGGCCGTCGAGCCGCCGCCGTCCAGGTTGATCGCCTGCGTGGCCCCGAGCCAGCGCATGAACTGGGCCGCCTCCAGGAAGTTCGCCCCGACCGTTACCCCGGGCTGCCGTCCGTCGATGGTGGCCAGGATGAGGCTGCCGTTCTTGGTGGTGCCGAGGAGTGTGCGCGGGTGGCGGCGCAGGATCATGTTGATCGAGTTGTGGCCGTCAAGCTTGGCGGTGATCTTCGTCTTGCCGTTGCGTACCAGGCCGACGCCGCCCGCGATCACGTTCAGGTCGGGGGTGAGCTGGAGTGCCCGCTTGGTACGCAGGTCCACGACCTTGGTGTCGACCGTGACGGTCCAGTCCTGCAGGGCGTGCTGGGTGAGCCAGTCGGCGGCTCCGCCGTTGCCGTGCAGCACCCGCGTGCCGGCGGCGACCGCGGCGCCCGACGTGCGCACGCCCACGACCTTGCCGTTGGCGTCGATGACGACGTCGGATCCGCCGGTGGGCGTCTTGGCTCCGTACTCCTCCGTGTACAGGACCAGCTCGTCCGGTGCGGCGGCCCGGTTGACGCCGTTGACCGTGGCCTTCTCGCCGTCCTGGGAGATGGCCGTGACGGTCGTCTTCAGCTCGGTGATCTTGGCGGTACGGCCCTTGAGCACGACGGCCGACCGGCCAGGGACGGCCTCGCTCAGCAGTTTGCCGCCGACCACGGACGCGCCGACGGGCTCGCCGCGCAGTTCCTTCGAGGTGTGGATGTTGAAGAAGCCGCCGTTGACGCCCACCACGGCCTTGCGGGCCTTGGCCATCGACGAGACGGTCTCCCGCTTGGCCACGCTGGTGCCGAGGGTGGCGGCGTACGAGCCGCGGAACGTCTTGACGTCGATCATGACGACCTTGGCGTCCCAGGGACCGGTGGTCTTGACGCCGTCGTCGCCGAGGTAGTCGACCTTGGCCTTCAGCTCGGCGTCCTTGAGCTTGGTGACCGTCTCCTCGGCCTTCTTCTTGTCCTTGAGGGGCCAGAGGCCGACGCGGACCATGTACTCGGTCTTGGAGGGGGCGTCGGCGACGCTCGGCTGTACCACCTGCTGCATGCTGGCGGTCTCCCCGAGCGCCTCCACCTCGGCGAGCTTGGCCTCGGCGTTCGGCAGGGTGCCGGAGTCGCGGCCGTTCGGCATTAAGACGGTGACCGTGTAGCCGTCTGTGGACGTGCCCGCTTTCACGTCGTACAGGTCGATGCCCTGCGTCACCGTGGTCATGGTCTTGGTCGGCACGGGGCGTGTGCCCAGCGGGAACTTGGCCGACGGGAACCTCACCGACTGCTGCTCCGCTGTCGCGGGCAGTGCGGTGAGGGGCAGCGCCGCGGCTATGGCCAGGCCGCCGGCGAGTGTGCGTCGAGACATGAACTCTCCAGAGGGCGGAAAAGGGACCGCACCATACTGGCGAGATCAAGGTCTCGGAGGCAGGAGAACGCGCCGACGAAGTAAAGAGGTTACGAGATTGACATCACTTACCAGTACCATTCGTGTATGACTCGCATCTGCATGTGGTGGCGGCCGACAGACGGCCGCTGATTCCCCATGCGTGGGCCGTCCCAGAGACGGCCCTCCGAAGCGGGCGCCTCTCCGGGACGGCATGATCCCAAGGAGAGACCTCATGAACGACGTCGTGCTGACGGGCGACCGCCCGACCGGCCCTCTGCATCTCGGCCACTACTTCGGCTCTCTGGCCAACCGGGTTGAGCTGCAGGGCCGATATCCGATGTACGTGCTGATCGCCGACTACCAGGTGATCACCGATCGCGACACGCCCGGCGAGATCCGGCGCAACACCACCGAGCTGCTCCTCGACTATCTGGCGGTCGGCATCGACCCGGCCAGGGCCACGATCTTCAAGCACAGTGCGATCCCCGAGCTGAACCAGCTCCTGTTGCCGTTCCTGAGCCTGGTGTCGGTGTCCGAGCTGCGGCGCAACCCCACGGTGAAGGACGAGATCGCGCACAGCTCGCAGCAGGCCGTGAGCGGGCTGATGTTCACCTACCCGGTGCACCAGGCGGCCGACATCCTGTTCTGCAAGGGCACGCTGGTGCCCGTGGGAAAGGACCAGCTCCCGCACGTGGAGGTGACGCGGCTGGTCGCACGGCGCTTCAACGAGCGCTACGGCGAGGTGTTCCCGCTGCCGGAGGCCATGATGGGCGAGCAGCCGCTGCTCAAAGGCCTGGACGGCGGCAAGATGAGCAAGAGCCGGGGCAACGCGATCGCCCTGTCGGCCACCGAGGACGAGACCGCCGCCCTCATCCGCAAGGCCCGCACCGACTTCGACCGGCACATCACGTTCGACGAGCAGGGCCGCCCCGAGGTGGCCAACCTGCTCACCCTGGCCGGCCTGTGCCTGGGCCGCCCGCCGCGCGAGCTGGCCGAGGAGATCGGCGACGGTGGCGCCGCCACGCTCAAGCGCGTGACGACCGAGGCGGTCAACGAGTTCCTGCGCCCGATCAGGAAACGCCGGGCCGAGTTGGGGGAGGACGAGGTGCGGCAGGTCCTGGCCGAGGGCAATGAGCGGGCCCGCGAGCGGGCGGTCCGCACGCTGGAGGAGGTGCAGGGCGCGATGGGGTTCTGATGGTCGGGGGGTTCTGATGGTTGGGGGATCTGATGGTCGGGTTTCGCGTGTTGGGGATGGTCCCGGGCTCGTCGGGGTTCTGCCCACGGATTCCAGGCCGGTTCCCCTGTCTCCACGCCGGTCCACACGTCGCTCCCTCTGTCTCCACGCCAGTTCGCCCGCCGGTCCACACGTCGCTCTCTCCGTCTTCACGACGGTCCACACGCCGGTCCACATGCGGGTCCCCGACTCCACGTCGGTCCCCGCGTGGCGCTTACGTTCGAGGTGGTGGAGGGTGCGTCGGGGTTCTGGCAACGGCCAGTTCGGTGGCTGGTGAGCCGAGTGGGCGGCGGTGCCGGATGCGGCGGAAACCGGCCGTCCGGAGCAGCGCCGCGACCTCGCGGAACGTGCGTACCCGGCCGCCCACGGCGGCCAGGTAGTTCAGGTCGAGCAGGTGGAGGAGGGCGCGGCTGGCCCGGCCCGGCATGAGGCTGTCGCCGAACTGGTCGCCGACCACGATCGTGCCGCCCGGGTTGAGCGCCGCCGCCAGGCGCGGGAACAGCCGTGCCGTCTCCTCGTCGCTCAGCCCGTGGACGATGTTGAACAGCAGGACGACGTCGTACCCGTGGCCGAGGTCGTCCTCCAGGAACGAGGCGGGGCGCAGCGTCAGCCGAGGGTGGTCGGCGGCGGATTCGAGCCCGTGCGGCAGGTCGACGACGGTGGCCCGCAGCCCGGGGTGGCGGCGCAGCAGTTCCACGCTGAACAGGCCGTGGCCGCCGCCCACGTCGAGTACGTGGCCGGCGTCGCGCGGCACGGGGACGGCCCGTGCCGTGGCCGCGGCCTGCCGCCCGGCCAGCGCCGCCGTCCAGGCGTGGAACGAGCGCGCCAGGGCCGGGTCGCTCTCCAGCAGCGCGTAGAACGGCGTGGGGGGCGAGCCGTCCCTGATCGCCTCCTCCAGCCTGGGCCAGATCACGCAGGCGGTACGCTCCCAGAACTCCAGCGCTGCCACCAGCGATGTCGGCGAGCCGGTGGTGAGCCACAGGCGCGCGGTGCGGGCCAGGCGGTAACGCCCGCCCCTGGCCCGCAGGTAGCCGAGCCCGGTCAGGGCGCGTAACAACGCCTCCGTACGCCGGGGGTCGAGGCCGAGGTCGGTGGCCAGCTCGCCACCGGTACGGGGGCGCTCGCTCAGGGCGTCGAAGATCCCTGTCCTGGCCGCCGCGATGATCGCGTGCAGGCCCAGAGCGCCGAAGTAGTCGAACATCGGAGGCACGATCGACAGCCGGTGGGCCGCGGCCTCCAGGGGATTGAAGAAGAGGGGCACACTAGCGACGTTAGGCGGGGAGACCCCCGCTTGCCGGTCATGTGGTCTGTCGCGGTCGGGCCGGGTGCCGCCCGTCCATGCGGTCTGGCGCGGTCGGGCGGGGCGTCGCCCGGTCATGCGGTTTGCCGCGATCTGGTCGGGTGCCGCCCGGTCGCACGGGCCGTTGTGGTCGGGTGGGGTGCCGCCCGGTCGCGTGGTCTGTCGCGATCGGGCGGGGCGGCGTCTCTCACTCGTTCTGTCGCGTCTGGTACACCTTGCGTAGCGTCTCGTGCACGATCCACGTGGTTCTGGCGCCCTCGGCCAGCAGGCACACGTCGCCAGGTCCCACCTCGATCGTGGTGCCGCCGTCGACGGCGATGGTGGCGCGGCCCGACAGCACGACGAAGATCTCGTCGCTCTCCACGTCGGTCACGACGCCGGGCGTGATCTCCCAGATGCCCCGGCCGCCGCCCAGTTCGAGGGAGGACGTGGCGGGGTCGCCCGCGACGATCTGCTCGGGGGCGAGTGCGTCGGGGGTGAGCCGGACGTCGTGGACGGGTACGGAGAAGGCTCCCGCGGTGGCGAGCATGCGGGCGAGATCGCCCGCGTCGGGCATCAGCACATCAGACATATCGCCCATTCCGGCACATCAGCGGCCCTCTCTGCGGAAGGACTCCAGAGCCAGTAGCGCCACGTGAAGGGACAGGCACGATTCGACGTCGTCGAGATCGGTGTCGAGGATGCGTTCCAGACGGCGCAGACGGTCGTAGAAGGCGGGCCTGGACAGGTGGGCCTTCTGGGCGGCGACGGCCTTGTTGCGGCCCGAGTCGAGGTAGACGCGCAGGATCCGGGTGAGGTCGCCGCCCCGCTGGGCGTCGTGGGCCAGCAGCGGCCCCAGCTCCCGTTCGGCGAACGTCTGCAGCCGCGCGTCGTCGCGCAGCAGGTGGAGCAGGCCGCGCAGGCGCAGGTCGGGCAGGCGGTAGAAGGGGCGGCCGTCGGGCTGGCGCACCGCCACGTCGGCCACCTGCTCGGCTTCGAGGAAGCTGCGGCGTACGTCCCTGATCGACTCCACCACCGAGCCGGTCGCCAGCACGAACGCCGAGCCGGGCCGCCACAGCACGCGCAGCCGTTCGGCGAGGGAGGTCAGGGCGGGCTCGGCGTGCGTACGCGGCGGCAGCGGCAGCAGCACCCCGACCCGCTCCTGGTCGAGCGCGCCCACCAGGGCGGGCAGGCGGGCGTCGCGGCAGGCGGCGGCGGTGGCCTCGGCCAGCTCGCCGAGCTGCGCCTGCCCGTCGAGCGCCTGGTCGATGGGGTCGGTCGGCCGGATGACCACGCTGACCAGCTTGCGCCCGGTGAGCGGTACGCCCAGCGCGCGGGCGCGGGCGGCGGCCTCGTCGGGGTCGGCGTAGGCGTGGGTCACGATGCCGGTGATGATCGTGCCGTGCGCCTGGCGTTCCAGCGACTCCTGGTGGCGTTCGAGCAGGCGGCCCAGCGCGAGCGTGGTGGCGGCGCGCTCGGCGAGCACCATGTCGCGCGGTGACGGCTGGGCGTCGCAGAGCAGGATCAGCCGTCCCCAGTCGTGCCCGCGCGCGCCGACCGTGGTGACCAGCCAGCCCGAGGCCGGGTCGTACGCCGTGCGCTCGGCCGGGGCCACCCCCCGCGACCTGGTCTCCCACCCCGCCAGCAGGGCGCCCGCGTCGCGCCCGGCGGACTCGCAGGCCAGCACCTGGTGAGCCAGGTTCTCCAGCAGCACAGGACGCCCCGACAGCCGCGCCACCTGGGCCAGCACCTCGGCAGGAGAGGCGCCCTCGACCGACAGCTCGGTGAAGACCTCGTGGAGCTGCTCGGAGGCCCGCAGCTCTTCTAGCTGGATGTCGATGATGCGCGCGTGCACCGACTCGGTGATCTGCACGAACGGGGTCTCGCGGGTGAGCACGATGACCGGCAGGCCGTGCTCCTCGGCCGTCTTGACCACGACCCGCGGCAGCTCACGAACGAACCGGCGGCCCAGCTCCACGATCAGGCCCGAGGCCCCGACCGAGGACAGCTCACCGATGTAGTCGGCGAGCTTCTCCGGATCCTCCGGCAGGGCGACTCCCGTGGTGAGCACCAGCTCGCCGCCGCGCAGCAGATGGGCGATGTCGACGATCTCGCCGACGTGCACCCACCGCACCTTGGTGTCGAGCCGGTCGGCGCCCGCGACCACGCGCGGGCTGCCCCGGCGTACGGTCTCCAAGGCGAGGACGTCGGCGATGGTGGGCAACACGGGGCAGAGCCTAGCCGATCAGACTGTAAGAACGGCCATAGGCTGATTTACACTTTGCGCCCCTTGTCATGAAGGGAGGTCCTCCTCCCGATACTCCCGGCGGGGCTCGCGTACGCGCAGCTCGACGCGGCGGATCTTGCCGGAGATCGTCTTGGGCAGCTCGCCGAACTCCAGCCGCCGCACCCGCTTGTACGGGGCCAGCTCCCTGCGGCAGTGCTCGAAGATCGACCGGGCGGTCTCCTCCCCGGGCTCGAACCCCGGGGCGAGCGTCACGTACGCCTTCGGCACCGCCAGGCGTACCGGGTCGGGGGCGGGCACCACGGCGGCCTCCGCCACCGCCGCGTGCTCCAGCAGCACGCTCTCCAGCTCGAGCGGGGAGATGCGGTAGTCGGACGCCTTGAAGACGTCGTCGGTACGGCCCACGTAGGTGATGTAGCCGTCGTGGTCGCGGGTGGCGACGTCGCCCGTGTGGTAGAAGCCGTCGCGCATGGCCTCCGTCGATCCGCCGACATATCCGGACATGAGGCCGAGTGGGCGGCGGCCGTCCAGCGGCAGGCAGATCTCCCCGTCGTCCCCCTGCTCACCGGAGACCGGGTCGATCAGCACGACGTCGTAACCCGGCAGCGGACGCCCCATGGACCCCGGCTTGACCCGCTCGCCGGGGGCGTTGCCGATCTGCGCGGTGGTCTCGGTCTGCCCGTACCCGTCTCTGATCGTGAGGCCCCACGCCTTGGCGACCCGGTCGATGATCTCGGGGTTGAGCGGCTCGCCGGCGGCCACGGCCGTACGCAGGGGGAGCTTCCAGGCGGCCAGGTCCTCCTGGATGAGCATCCGCCACACGGTCGGCGGCGCGCAGAATGTGGTGACCCGCTCGTCGTGCAGCACCTCCAGCAGCGCGGGCGCGGAGAAGCGCTGGTAGTCGTGCACCAGCACGGTGGCCCCGGCGTTCCAGGGGGCGAAGACGTTGCTCCAGGCGTGCTTGGCCCAGCCCGGCGAGGACACGTTGAGGTGCACGTCGCCCGGCCTGACCCCGATCCAGAACATCGTCGACAGGTGCCCGGCCGGATAGGAGGCGTGCGTGTGCTCGACCAGCTTCGGCTGCGAGGTGGTGCCGGAGGTGAAGTAGAGCAGCAGCGGGTCGTCCGCGCGGGTCGGGGCGCCGGGGGTGAAGCGCTCGTGGGCCTCGTACGCGTCGTGGTACGGCAGCCAGGTGTAGGCGTCGCCCACGGCGATCCGCGTGTATTCCCCGGCCCCGAACTTCCCGGCGTCGGAGGCGTTGGCGATGACGTGGGAGACGCCGCCGCGCTTGATGCGTTCCGCGACGTCCTTGGCGGTCAGGAGCGTGGTGGCGGGGATGATCACTGCGCCCAGCTTCATCGCGGCCAGCAGCGACTCCCACAGCTCGGCCTGGTTGCCCAGCATGAGCAGGATCCGGTCGCCCCGGCGCACCCCCTGCTCGTGCAGCCAGTTGGCGACCTGGCCGGAGCGGGCCGACAGCCCGGCGAAGGTGTAGGTGGCGCTGCTCGCGCCCACGATCTTGAGAGCGACGGCGTCGGGGGTCTCGGCGGCCAGGACCCCGTCGAACCAGTCGAGCGCCCAGTTGAACTCGGCCGGCTCCGGCCAGCGGAAGTCGCGGCGGGCGCCCTCGGGGTCGGCGCCGAGGAGGAGGTCGCGGGCGGCACGGAAATCGCTCATGACCCGGATCCTGCTACGTCACCGCCCCCGGCTCAAGGCCATCCCGGTGCCCCGGACCGCCCCTCGTCCGCGCCCCGTCCGGGCGCCGGGCCGTCACGCGGCCAGCCGTCGTCCGAGGCCGTCGAGCATCGAGGTCAGGCCGAAGTCGAAGCACAGCTCGCGGATGGCCTGCGGGTCGGTGTAGATGTCGAGGTCGAGGCTCTCCAGCACGTCGGGGAACTCGGCCGCGGCGTTGCGCACCATGTCACGCATCTGGTCGGCGTCGTAGGCGGAGTTGCGGGTCGCCGTGTTCCAGGCGATCTCCGGGATCGTCATGCCGAAGACGTAGGCGGTCAGCGTGGCGTTGGCGAAGTCGATGTCGGGCCCCTCGAACCCGGCCACCTTGAACATCCGGCGCATCCGGTCGGTCACCCGCAGCGCGTTGGGGCCCAGGGCGGGCAGGCGGCCGATGAGGTCGGCCGACCACGGATGGCGCAGGATCACCTGACGCATGCTGTGGGCCAGGGCGGAGGCGGAGTCGCGCCAGCCGACCTCCTCGGGGTCGGGCACGGTCATCTCGCCCCACACCTCGTCGTAGGCCAGCTCGAGCAGCTCGTCCTTGTTGGCGACGTACCAGTAGAGGCTGGTGGCGCCCGCGCTCAGCCGCGCGCCGAGCTTGCGCATGCTGAGCCCGGCCAGGCCCTCTTCCTGCAGCAGCTCGATGGCGGCTCTGACGATCTCCTCGCGGCTGCGGCCCGGGGAGGTGGCCTTGCGCGGCTCGCGGAGCCACACCGAGGAGAATGCCTTGCTGCTCATGTCCTCAGGATAAATCAACTCGCACACTGTACGAGTCCTGGCGTACGCTGTGCGAGTGAACTCGAACACTGTACGAGACCCGCGCCGTTGGTGGATACTCGGCGCGCTCTGCCTGGCCCTTCTTGTGCTGGTCGTCGACAACACGGTGCTCAACCTGGCCATCCCCTCGCTGAACCAGGAGATGGGCGCCACGCCGTCGGACATCCAGTGGATCATCGACGCGTACGTGCTGGCCTTCGCCGGCCTGCTGCTCACCGCGGGCAGCCTGTCCGACAAGTACGGCCGCCGCCGCTTCCTGGTGATCGGCCTGGTGTTCTTCGGCGGCGCGTCGCTGCTGGCCGTGCTGGTCACCGAGCCGTGGCAGCTCATCGCGGCCCGGTTCCTGATGGGCGTCGGCGGCTCGCTGGTGATGCCGTCCACGCTGTCGATCCTGATGACCGTCTTCGACGAGACCGAACGGCGCAAGGCGATGGCCGCCTGGAGCGCCGTGGCCCTGGTCGGCCTGGTGTCCGGGCCCACCCTGGGCGGCCTCCTGCTGGAGAACTACTGGTGGGGCTCGGTCTTCCTGCTGAACATCCCGGTCGCGGCGATCGCGATCGTGGCGGCCCTGGTGCTCATGCCCGAGTCGCGCAGCCCCGCGCGCCGGATCGACCCGGTGGGCGTGGTGCTGTCGATCGTCGGCCTGACCGCGGCCGTCTACGTGGTCATCGAGCGCGATTGGAACATCGGGGTGATCGCGCTGGCCGTCCTCGCCCTGGGCGCGTTCGTGGTCTGGGAGCGCAGGCAGGAGGAGCCGATGCTGCCCCTCCACCTGTTCGCCAACCGGAACTTCAGCGGCGCGTCGTTCTCGATCCTGCTCATGTCGTTCGGCGCCGGCGCGGTGATGCTGATGCTGACGCAGTACCTGCAGTTCGTGCTGGGCTACGGGGAGATGCAGGCCGGTCTGGCCATGTTGCCGTACGCGGTGGCCGCGGCGGTCTTCAACGGGGTGGGCGTCGGGCTGGGCAAGAGGCTCAGCAACCGCGTGCTGATCTGCTCCGGGCTGCTGTTCATGGCCGGGGGTTTCGCCGTCATGGCGCTGACCACCGGCTACCTGCCGCTGCTCACCGGTCTGGTGATCATGGGTGTCGGCGGTGGTCTGGCCGGGCCGTCCGCCTACGCCTCGCTGATGGGGGCCATCCCGGTGGACCACGCCGGTGTCGGCTCCGCGCTGAACGACACCGTCCAGCAGGTCGGCATGGCGCTCAGCATCGCGATCCTGGGCAGCGTCCTGGCCGGGAAGTACACCGCGGAGATGCCCGCCGACCTGCCCGCCGGCGCCAGGGAGTCGATCGGCGGCGCACACGCGGCGGGCCTGACCGAGGCGGGGAACCAGGCGTTCACCTCCGCCATGCACCTCGGCTCGTGGGTGGGCGCGGCCTTCTGCGTGGCGGCCGCGCTGCTGGCGCTCACCGTGCTGCGCCCGCCCGTGCCCACCGCCGCCGGGCCCGTTCTCGCGGACGGCCCAGACGGCAGCCCCGCGGGCAGCCCGGCGGACAGCAGGGTCTAGCGGACACGGGGCTCCTTCATGCTCTCCAGGCTGTCCAGCTTGTGGGTGCGCTCGTCGTGGCCGATCTGCCTGAGCAGGTCGGCCACCGAGTGGTAGCGGCCGTACTCGGCGGCGTACGTGCCGGGGTCGGGCATCAGGTCCAGCTCCGGATGCTGGGCCACGAACTCCATGTACTCGTGCTCGGCGTGGTCCTCGAACTCGGCGTTGAGCCGGTAGCTCCAGTCCGGCCTGATCAGGAACAGCACCCAGGACACGTGGTAGTAGAAGAACGCGATCATCCACGGCGCGGCCTTGTGCAGCAGCCACGTCTGCCGCTGGCCGGTGCGCTGCACCAGGTCCTGCAGGATCAGCAGGTGCCACTGCTCGTTGTCCTGGTCGGCGCGGGCCTCCACGATGCGCTCGAAGATCCTCCTGGCCAGCGCGGAACGCCCGGCGTGCCGGTGCACGGCCCAGTAGCCCATGCGTTCCCACGCCTGGTAGGGCACCCTGGCGATGATCTCCAGCATGGCGAACTTCGTGTACGAGCCCTTTTCGCCGTACATGAGGTCCACCGGCTTGAACATCATCCTGGCCAGCAGGCTGTAGTTCATGCGCGCGGTGGCCAGGGTCTCGCGCTGGGCCCGCAGGAGCTGCTCGCGGCCGAGCTTGGGCGGGCCGGACGGGGCCTCGGGGCGGTGGTCGGCGGTGATGGTCATCTCGGTCTCCTTCGTCTCTCGGATGCTCCGATCGTCGGTTACGGAGACCGTCCCGGTCGTCGCCCGCCAGTGGTCATCGCACCTGGTTCCGGTGGTGGATACAGGCCGGGAGCCGTACGCCTCCAGGCGGACGGGACATCCCCTAGGGGAATTTTCAGTGTGTAAGGCATGCCACCGCAGGTCCGACATGTTGTAGGTAGGACGGCACCCTCGGGAAAAGGGATACTCGTTAACATGTCGGAGCTACTCGCGCGCCACCGGGCAGTGATGCCGAACTGGTTGGCCCTCAACTACAACGACCCCATCGAGATCGTCAGCGGCAAGGGCAACCGCGTCATCGACGCGGACGGCAAGAGCTACCTCGATTTCTTCGCCGGAATCCTGACCAACATGATCGGGTACGACGTGCCGGAGGTACGCGAGGCCGTCGAGCGGCAGCTCGCCACCGGAGTGGTGCACACCAGCACCGTCTACCTGCTGCGCGGCCAGGTCGAGCTGGCCGAGAAGATCGCCCGGCTGTCCGGCATCCCCGACGCCAAGGTGTTCTTCACCAACTCCGGCACCGAGGCCAACGAGACGGCCCTGCTCCTGGCGACGTACGCGCGCAGGAGCGACCAGGTGCTGGCCATGCGCCAGAGCTACCACGGGCGCAGCTTCGGCGCGATCAGCGTCACCTCCAACCGGTCGTGGAAGAACAACTCGCTCTCCCCGCTCAACGTGCACTTCCTGCACGGCGCCGACCGGCACCTGTCCCAGTTCCGCGGCCTGTCCGACGCCGACTACATCCAGGTGTGCGTGGACGACCTGCGCCACGTGCTGGCCACCTCCGTCTCCAACGACGTGGCCGCGCTGATCGCCGAGCCGATCCAGGGCGTGGGCGGGTTCACGATGGCCCCCGACGGGCTGTTCGCGGCGTACAAGGAGGTGCTGGACGAGCAGGGCATCCTGTTCGTCTCGGACGAGGTGCAGACCGGCTGGGGGCGCACCGGCAGCGCGTTCTTCGGCATCCAGAACCACGGCGTGACCCCCGACATGATCACCTTCGCGAAGGGGCTCGGCAACGGGTTCGCGGTCGGCGGCATCGTGGCGCGCGGCGACCTCATGGACGCCCCGCACGCCGTGGGCCTGTCCACCTTCGGCGGCAACCCGATCTCCATGGCCGCGGCCAACGCCACCCTCGACTACGTGCTCGACCACGACCTGCAGGCCAACGCCGCCCGCACCGGGGAGATCATCATCGGCGGGCTCAAGGCGGCGGCCGAGCGCCTGCCCGTCGTCAAGGACGTACGCGGCAAGGGCCTGATGTTCGCCGTCGAGCTGCAGAGCCCGGCCCAGGCCGGCCGCTTCATGGAGCTGACCAGGCGCGCGGGCCTGCTGGCGGGCAAGGGCGGCCTGTACGGCAACGCCATCCGCATGGCCCCGCCCCTCACCCTCACGGTCGACGAGGCCACCGAGGGCCTGGGCATCATCGTGACCGCCCTGGAGACCATCGACGCGGAGGCCGCGGAGCAGTGAAGTTCGTCAAGCACTGGATCGACGGGGCTCTCGCGGACGGCGACCCCGCCCGTGCCGCGGAGCTGTTCAACCCGGCCACCGGCGAGGTGAGCGGCCACGTCGCGCTGGCCTCGGCCGCCGACGTGGACGCGGCCGTGGCGGCGGCCGCCGCGGCCTTCCCCGCCTGGCGGGACGCGTCCCTGACCAGGCGGGCGCAGGTGCTCTTCCGCTTCCGCGAGCTGATGTACGCCCACCGCGACGAGCTGGCCGCGCTGATCTCCGCCGAGCACGGCAAGGTGCACTCCGACGCGCTCGGCGAGGTGGCCCGCGGCCTGGAGGTGGTGGAGTTCGCCTGCGGGATCCCGCACCTGCTCAAGGGCGGCTACTCCGAGGGCGTCTCGACCCGGGTCGACTCCTACTCGATCCGGCAGCCGCTGGGCGTGGTGGCCGGGATCACCCCGTTCAACTTCCCGGCCATGGTGCCGATGTGGATGTTCCCCGTCGCGATCGCCTGCGGGAACGCGTTCGTGCTCAAGCCCTCGGAGCGCGACCCGTCGGCCTCGCTGCTCATGGCGCGGCTCTGGCAGGAGGCCGGGCTGCCCGACGGCGTGTTCAACGTGGTGCAGGGCGACAAGGTGAGCGTGAACCGGCTGCTGGAGCACCCCGACGTGCGCGCGGTGTCGTTCGTCGGCTCCACCCCGATCGCGCGCCATGTCTACGAGAGCGGCACCGCGCACGGCAAGCGGGTCCAGGCGCTCGGCGGGGCCAAGAACCACATGCTCGTGCTGCCCGACGCCGATCTCGACCTGGTGGCCGACTCGGCCGTGTCGGCGGGGTTCGGCTCGGCGGGGGAGCGGTGCATGGCGATCTCCGTCGTGCTGGCCGTCGACCCCGTCGGCGACGAGCTGGTGCAGAAGATCGTCGAGCGGGTGGGCAAGCTGGTGGTCGGCCCCGGCGACGACCCCAGGTCGGAGATGGGGCCGCTGGTCACCGGGCCGCACCGCGACAAGGTGGCCTCCTACCTCGACCTCGGTGTCGAGGAGGGCGCCAAACTCGTCGTGGACGGCCGCGAGACGGTCCTGCTGGGCGGCGGCAAGGCGGCGGAGAGCCCCGGGTTCTGGCTGGGCCCGACGGTGCTCGACCACGTGCCCCCGGGTTCGCGTACGCACACGGAGGAGATCTTCGGGCCGGTGCTGTCGATCGTGCGCGTCCCCACCTACGAGGAGGGCCTCGCGGTGATCAACGACGGCGAGTACGGCAACGGCACCGCGATCTTCACCAACGACGGCGGCGCGGCCCGGCGCTTCCAGAACGAGGTAGAGGTCGGCATGATCGGCATCAACGTGCCCATCCCGGTCCCGATGGCCTTCTACAGCTTCGGCGGCTGGAAGTCGTCCCTGTTCGGCGACACCCACGTGCACGGCACCGAGGGGGTGCACTTCTACACCCGCGGCAAGGTCGTCACCTCCCGGTGGCTGGATCCCTCGCACGGCGGCGTGAACCTCGGCTTCCCCACGAACGGGTAAGCGGCGAGCGCGGGCGGGAGGGACTGACGTTCTTCCCGCCCTGGTCCCCGGTAGGATCCAGCAGACGGACAAGGGGGACATCGTGAAACGTCGCCGTACTTATGCCCTGGCGATCGCGGCGACGGCTCTGGTCGCCGGCATGGGAGCGGCCCGCCCCACTCCGTCCCCCAGCCCCACTCCCACGCGTTCACCCTCCCCTTCGCCCACCGCCTCTCCTTCGCCCACGGCCACGCAGAGCGACGGCACGCTGCAGATCCTCACCTACCGCGGTTACGCCGAGTACGGCGGCATCAGCCCCAAGGTCAACTGGGTCGGCGCGTTCGAGAAGGAGACCGGCTGCCGGGTCGCCCGGCTCGACACCGTCCAGACCGCCGGCGAAATGGCCGACAGGGTCTCCCAGCGCCCCTACGACGTGATCACCGCGGGCCCCGCGCTGGCGGGCGACCTCATCGAGGCCAAGCAGGTGCAGCCCATCGACCCGGCCAAGGTCAGCGGCTACGAGGACCTCGACGAGCGCTTCCGCGACCTGGGCACGGTGTCGGGCGAGGTCTACGGGGTGCCCTACCTGTGGGCGTACGACGAGTTCGTCTACGACTCGGGCAAGGTCGTCGGCGGCGGGCTGGAGCAGGTGTTCGCCTCGAGCCGGGCGGCGCTCAGGGACAGCCCGCTGACGATCGCGGACGCGGCCCTGGCCGAGGGGTCGGCGAAGGAGCCGTACGAGCTGAGCGAGGCCGAGCTGGGCAAGGCCGTCGAGCTGCTGGCGCGCTACCGGGACCGCACCTACTGGCAGAACCCGATCGACCTGGTCAAGGGCTTCGCCACCGGGGCGCTCGACTACGCGCAGGCCACCCCCTACTACCGTCTGCTCCTGCAGAAGGCCGGCAAGCCGATCAAGACGCTCAAGACCGTCAGGACCACCGGCTGGGTCGACTCCTGGATGCTCGGCGCGAACGTCTCCGACACCACCTGCGCCTACCGGTGGCTCAACTGGATGACCGACCCGGAAACGCAGCGCGACGCCGCCGCCTGGTCGGGCATGGCGCCCGCCAACGACAAGGCGTGCAAGGGTCGGGCCAAGGAGATGTGCGAGACGTACGGGGTGGGTGACGACAAGAGGCTCGACCGGGTGGTGTTCGCGGTGCGCCCGCCCGGGGGTTGCCGGGTGGAAGACGGGGAATGCACTGACTACACGACCTGGACCGAGCGGTGGAATGACCTCAAGGAGTGAGTGAGGGCCGCCGATCCCCACCTGCACCCTGCGGGCCCGCCCCTCGTCCACCGTCGGGCGCGGTCCGCTACCAGAGGCGCCCCGGGCCTTCCCCCCCGTCCCGGGGCGTCTCGCTCGGTCGGCTCCCCGGTGGAGGGCTCGGCGCCTTCCGGCGCGCGGGCTCCGTGCGGCGGGTCGGCTGTCAGCGCGACGGGAACGCCACTATGGTGGCCATGGGCGTGGGCAGGAGCGCGTCGGCGCAGTCGGCGCAGGCCAGGACGGCCGAGTCGTCGGGCAGGCGCCCCACCCGCACGCGCGGGCGCGGCCACCGCTTGTGGCAGACGACGCAGGCGTCGCCGTCGCGCTGGGCTCCGCTGAGCCCTTCAGGGTCGAACGTCAACACACTCCGCGCCGTTCTGGTCGGACCCCAGTTCATCACGCTCCCAGCAGCCATCGCGCCTCCGTACGTCGGAACCGTTATAACCCTGACTGAGGCCGTGAGCGTCTAGCTGAGCGTCAAGTCAGAGTGAATTCTCTACCCGAGCGGTGCCGTTTACGCCACAAAAACGGGCATCCAGTGCCAAGCTGGATGCCCGTTTCGTAGGTTTTCGTCTACAGCTCGGCGATCGCCTTCTCCAGGATCCCCATGCCCTCCTCAAGCAGGTGCTCGGGGATCACGAGCGGGGGCAGGAAGCGCAGCACGTTGCCGTACGTGCCCGCCGTCAGCACCAGCAGCCCCTCCGCGTGGCAGCGCCTGACGACCTCCTGGACGGCGGCCGGGTTCGGCTCCTTGGTGCCCGGCTCGACCAGCTCGATCGCGATCATCGCCCCGCGCCCGCGCACGTCGCCGATCACGTCGAAGCGCTCCTTGAGCGCCGCCAGCCGGGGCAGCATGATCTCGCCGATCCGCCGGGCCCGGCCGACCAGGTCCTCCGCCTCGATGGTCTCCAGCACGCCGAGCGCGGCCTCGCAGGCGAGGGGGTTGCCGCCGTACGTGCCGCCGAGGCCGCCGGCGTGCACCCGGTCCATCAGCTCCGCACGCCCGGTCACCGCGGCCAGCGGCAGCCCGCCCGCGATGCCCTTGGCCGTGGTGATGAGGTCGGGTACGACGCCCTCGTCCTCGCAGGCGAACAGAGTCCCGGTGCGCGCGAAGCCCGTCTGCACCTCGTCGGCCACGAACACGATCCCGTTGGCCCGGCAGAACTCCGCGATGCGCGGCAGGAAACCCCTGGCGGGCACGATGAACCCGCCCTCGCCGGCGATCGGCTCGATCACCACGGCGGCCACGTTCTGCGCGCCGAGTTGCTTGGTGATCAGGTCGATGGCCTGCTCGGCGGCCTCCTCCGCGCAGTTCTCCGGACCGGTCGGCCAGCGGTACGGGTAGGCCAGCGGCACCCGGTACACCTCCGGCGCGAAGGGCCCGAACCCCTGCTTGTACGGCATGTTCTTGGCCGTCAGCGTCATGGTGAGCAGCGTCCGGCCGTGGTAGCCGTGGTCGAACACCACGACGCCCGAGCGGCCGGTGGCGTACCGGGCGATCTTGACGGCGTTCTCGACGGCCTCGGCGCCCGAGTTCACCAGGAACGTGCGCTTGTCGTGGTCGCCCGGCGTCAGCTCGTTGAGCCTCTCGCACACCCGCACGTACGACTCGTACGGGGTGATCATGAAACAGGTGTGCGTGAAGTCGGCGACCTGCCTGCGTACGCGCTCGACGACCTTGGGTGCGGAGTTGCCCACGTTCGTCACGGCGATGCCGGAGCCGAAGTCGATCAGGGAGTTCCCGTCGGCGTCCTGCACCACGCCGCCGCCCGCGCGGGTGACGAAGACCGGCAGGGTGGTGCCGATGCCGGTCGGCACGGCGGCCTGCTTGCGGGCCAGCAACTCCAGCGACTTGGGGCCTGGGATCGCGGTCACGACGCGCCGCTCCTGGGGAATGCTCATGCCTTCGACGCTACGGCGGCCTCCCACCTGCGCCGATACGTCGATATGTCACACTGGGAGTGCACGTCTTTGCCAGAATGGATAAATCTCGCATGCCGCCTACGCTCCAGATCGTCGTGCGCCGGATGCGGCTGCGGCCGCTGGCCGGGACCTCAGGCCACGGCGTGCTCGACGTGCCCGTGCGCTGGGTGGCGGTCAGCGAGCTGGCGGACCCGACACCCTATCTGGAGGGCGGCGAGCTGCTGCTCACCACCGGCCTGCGGATGGCAGGCGACCTGTCGCACTACGTCGCCCGCCTCGTGGAGCGTGGCGTGGCCGGGCTCGGCTTCGGTGTCGGGGTCTCCCACGAGGAGACGCCGCCCGCGCTGGTCGAGGCGGCGGAGGCGGCCGGGCTGCCGCTGCTGGAGGTCCCGCGCGAGACGCCGTTCATCGCGATCGGCAAGGTGGTCAGCGAGCTGCTGGCCGCCGAGCAGTACGAGGAGATCAGCCGCGCCTTCGCCGCCCAGGGCCGGCTGACGCGGGCGGCGCTGCGCCCCGAGGGCGTGCGCGCGGTCATCGACCGGCTGGCCAAGGAGGTCGAGGGCTGGGCGGCGCTGCTGGAGGAGTCCGGCGAGGTACGTCACGCCACGCGCGGCGCCAAGACGGACGCGGTGGCGGGCGAGCTGGCCCGGCGGCGCGGACGGCCGGGCCGCCCGATGGACAGCCTCGCGCTGTCGGCGCCCGGCGAGCACATCGTCGTGCAGCCGCTGGGCGGTGGCGGGGCCCGGCCGCGCGGCTTCTTCGCCGTCGGGGCCAGGAGCCCCTTCTCGCCCGTCATGCACACGGTGATCAACGCCGCGGGCTCGCTGCTCACGCTGGCCATGGAGCAGGGCAGGACGCAACTGGCCGCCCAGCGCCGGGTCCGGGCCGCCGTGCTGGAGCTGCTGCTCGCGGGGGAGCAGGCGCGGGCCCGCGCCGTGCTGGCGCCGCTCGGCGGGCGGCTGCCCGAGGAGCCGCTGGTGGTGCTCGCCGCCGCCCCCGAAGCCCTCGACGCGCTGGAGGCGACCGCCTTCGCCGCACTGCCCGACGGCCGCGAGCCGGACGACCGGCCATGGGGGCCTGGCGGGGCGTCCGGGGGCATGGTCGTGGCCCTGGTGGCAGAAGACGTGGCTGATCATGGGGCCGAGCATGGGGCAGAACACGTGCCGGAGCACGGGGCCGAGCGTCTGGCCGAGGAGGTGGCGTTGAGCACGGGGGCGTCGGTGGGGGTCAGCCTGCCCACCGGGTACGCGGCCTCCGCCCTGCACCACGCGCTCGACCAGGCCGTACGCGCACTGGAGGCGGCCAGGAGTGGGGAGACGGCCGCCGCGGGCCGGGGCGGCGCGGGACGCGTCGTCAGGTTCGGCGAGCTGGCCGGTCAGGGGCTGCTCGGCCTGCTCGAACCGGCCGCCGCCCAGGCGTTCTCGGCCGCGGTCCTGGCCCCGCTCACCACGTACGGCTCCCGGGCCGACCTCGTGGAGTCGCTGCGCGCGTACCTGGACAGCAACGGCCACTGGGACGCGGCGGCGCAGCGGCTCGGCGTGCACCGGCACACCCTGCGCTACCGCATGAGACGGGTCGCCGAACTGCTCGGCCGCGACCTCGACGAGCCGGGCGTGCGCGCGGAGCTGTGGCTGGCGCTGGAGGTGGCCCGCCAGGCCGCCGCCACGGCTCCGGCCGCCCCCCGAGCCGCTCCAGCCGCTCCAGCCGCTCCAGCCGCTCCGGCCGGTCCGGGGGCTCCTCGGGCTACTCCGGCTTCTCCGCCAGATAAGAACGGATGATCGCGCTGGTCACCGTCTCGTAGGTGCCGCCGTCGCGCAGGTGCCCGGCGCGTTCCAGGCTGATCGCCCCCTGCGCCGCCGCCCAGAACGCGTCGGCGATCTTGCGGGGCTGCGTCGGCACCAGGTAGCCGGCCGAGATGCAGTCGGCGATGACGCGGTCGAGGATGTTCAGCGCCGCGCGGGCCAGCGTCCTGGCGCGCTCGCTGGGCTCGAAGCCCGGGATGGCCCGCTCGAACATCAGGCTGTAGTAGCCCGGCTCGGCCAGGCACGCCTGCCGGTAGGCGGGCCCGAGGGCGGTCAGGTGCTCGAACGGGCTGCGCCGCTGCGGAACCGCCTCCAGAAGCCGGCGAAACCTCTCGAACCCCTCCAGATAGAGCGCCTCCGCCAGCCCTTCCCGGTTCCCGAACGTCGTGTAGATGACGGTCGTCGTGCAGCCCGCCTCGGCCGCGATCCTGCGCATGGTCAGGCTGTCGGCCCCGTCCGACTGGAGGAGCTTCACCGCCACGTCGAGGAGACGGGCGCGGAGCTCGTCGTGGCTGGCGCGCTCACCCAGGTGGTAGGCGCCCTGCAGCCCCAGAGGCGTCGAGGTCATGAGACCTCCTTCGTGGCCAAGGAACTCCGCGTCCTTGTGACCTCACGTCGTTCGGTCACGGGGCCCACGCCTTTCTGATCGGGGGCCCACCGCACTGGAGACCCGCATCCGATGACTTAGCCAGGGCGGAGATCGCTCAAACCACTCCGCATGGTAAACATCCCGAATTGGGTCTACTTCCGTTACATCATGGGTATACAACGGAGCTTGTACTTAACGGTGAGCCCTCGCGAGAGTCTTGTGCAACGTGGTGTAAATCCCCGATGTACTCCTTGGCATAACGTCGTGGGTATGGACGTGCGTACCTTCTGGCTGGCCGGCCGCGCCGCGACCGGGGACACCGAGCTGACTGTCACCAACCCGCATGACGGCCGCGCGGTCGCCCGGCACTCCGTGCCCACCGACGCGCAGGTCGAGGAGGCCGTCGCGGCCGCCCACGCGGTGGCCAAGGAGGCCGCCGCGCTGCCCGTGCACGTACGGGCCGAGGCGCTGGCCCACGTCTCCCGCCGCCTGGCGGAGCGGGCCGACGAGATCGCCCATTTGATCACGGCCGAGAACGGCAAGCCCATCCTCTGGGCGCGCGGCGAGGTCGGCCGGGCGGTGGCCACGTTCCGGTTCGCGGCGGAGGAAGCCCGCCGTTGGTCGGGCGGGGTGCAGCGGCTCGACACCGAGCCCGCGGCGGCCGGGCGCCTGGCCTACGTCACGCGCGTGCCCCACGGCCCCGTGCTGGCGATCACCCCGTTCAACTTCCCGCTGAACCTGGTGGCCCACAAGGTGGCCCCGGCCATCGCCGTCGGCGCCCCGGTCGTCGTCAAGCCGGCCCCGGCCACCCCGCTGTCGTCGCTGCTCCTCGGTGAGATCCTGGCCGAGACGGACCTGCCCGCCGGCATGTTCTCGGTGCTGCCGATCGAGAACGCGCGCGCCTCCGCCCTCGTACGCGACCCGCGGCTGCCGGTCGTGTCGTTCACCGGCTCGGCCCCGGTCGGGTACGCCATCGCCGACCAGGTGCCGCGCAAGCACGTCACGCTGGAGCTGGGCGGCAACGCGGCGGCCGTCGTGCTGGCCGACGCCGACCTCGACTGGGCGGCCCAGCGCATCGCGCTCTACTCCAACTACCAGGCGGGCCAGAGCTGCATCGCCGTGCAGCGGGTGATCGTCGAGCGGCCGGTCTACGACGCGTTCGTCGAGCGCCTGCTCCCCGCCGTGGCGGGGCTGGTCACCGGCGATCCCGCCGACGAGAAGACGCAGGTGGGCCCGCTGGTCTCCGAGTCCGCCGCCGAGCGGGTCGAGCAGTGGGTGCGGGAGGCCGTCGAGGCGGGGGCCAAGGTGCTCGCGGGCGGCACCAGGGAGGGCGCGACGATCGCCCCCACGGTGCTGGCGGACGTGCCGCACGACGCCAAGGTCGCCTGCGAGGAGGTCTTCGGGCCCGTCATGATCCTCCAGCCGGCCGCCTCGGTCGACGAGGCGTACGCGATGGTCAACGACTCCAAATATGGGCTGCAGGCCGGCGTGTTCACCCGCTCGCTGGACGCCGCCTTCCTGGCCAACCGGGAGTTGGAGGTGGGCGGTGTGGTCATCGGCGACGTGCCGTCGTACCGGGCCGACCAGATGCCGTACGGCGGGGTCAAGGACTCCGGGATCGGGCGCGAGGGGCTGCACTCGGCCATGGAGGACCTGACGTACGAGAAGGTCATGGTCCTGACGGGGCTGTCGCTGTGAACCCGCACAGGGGTTTCGGGTGACCCGAAGGTGGCGGGCGGAGGGGACCCGCCACCTTCAGGTCACGCGTGTTCCGCCGTGGCGAAGAGTGTCTTGACGGCGTCGCCGAAGTACGGGCCGTACATGGTGCGCTCGTCGTCGCTGTACTTGAAGCTGCTCAGCGACGTGATCGTGCCCCTGCCGGTGCCCGGGTCGAACTTCGTCATCCAGGGGCCGCCGCTGGCCCCCGCCGTCATGTCGCAGCCGAGGCCCTGGTCGCGGGTCTGGGCGTGCGGGTCGTCCTTAAGCCGCCCCGCGCAGTAGACCAGATGGCCCCCGTCGTAGGGCGGGTCGGCCGGATAGCCGAAGCCGAACGCCTGCCCCCCGCGCCCCGCGTTGAACGCGATGTCCTGGGTGCCCACGGCGTCGGCCACGTGCCTGCCGCGGGAGGTGGCCAGCGCGACCATGCCCACGTCGTAGTTGTCGTCGCCGCTGCGCGACCAGGGGCCGGCGACGAACAGGCGGCGGGCGGTGTACTGGCCGTACGGGTGCTGCCCGCGCGTGCCGTAGCCGGGCACGAACGTCCAGTTCGCCGCCCACTCGCCGGCGGCGTCCTTCACGCAGTGGCCGGCTGTGACCACGACGTCCCTGTTGGCGCTCTTGACCGTGCTGGCCGAGCAGACGAAGTCGGCCCCGGACACGGTCAGGAACACCCGGCCCGTGGTCTTGGCCACGTGCCCGCCGGTGATCCAGCGCGAGCCGATCGTGCTGGTGTCGGGCCTGGCCGCGGACAGGTGCCGGGGCGCGCCCATCAGCTCGCGGGGGAGCGACAGGTCGGCCTTCCCGCCCGACAGGTCGGGGGTGGCGCGGACGCCCGCGTCGCCGGTCAGGCCGCTCAGCAGGTCTCCGGCGTCGGTGCCCTCGGTCACGAGGTCGAGCAGGCCGATCGGGAGGGCTTTGGCCATGCGCTCAGGCGTCCAGTAGTCGAGCACGCGCCGCTGGTCGGCGGCGGTGCGGGCGGCTACGTGCTCGACGACATCGGCGCGCGCGGCCTGCCGGGCCGGATGCGCGGCCACGACGGCCGGTGGGTCGGCCTGCTGGCGACCGGGTGCCGCGCCCAGGAGCGCGGGGCCCATCAGCCCTGCCAGGAGCGGGGCGGCCGCAAGCAGGGGGGTGCTCAAGGTCATGTCCCCCGAGTGTGCACCACGAGATGTGTTCTAGTGACTACTTTCGGTGAATTCCCTAGAGTGCGTTGGTGCTTTGTGCTGCTTGGTAGACGGCCTGGGCCTCGTTTCCGAAATAGGGGCCGAACATCCAGTTGGGGGCGAAGTTGTATTTGAAACTGTTGACGGAATTCTGGGTGCCGAGGCCGGTCGACTCGTTGAAATTCAGCATCCAGGGGCCGCCGCTCGACCCGCCGGTCATGTTGCAGGTCAGGCCGAGGTCCTCGCTGGACAGGAAGTCGTCGAAGACGCGGCCGCTGCAGTGGACGAGCTTCGAGCCGTCGTACGGGGCCGCCGCCGGGTAGCCGAAGGCGTACATCTGCTGGCGTCGTTGCTGGTTGAAGGCCACGCCCTGGCCGCCCACGGTGTCGACCAGCGTCTTGCCCTCCAGCGGGGCGACCACGGCGGCGGCCACGTCGAAGTTGATGTCCTCGCCGGAGTCCCACTGGGGCGTGGTCAGCAGGCGGGTGGCCGCCCAGGTGCCGAGGGGCCGGTTGCCGTTGGCGTAGCCGGGGACGAAGACCCAGTTCGTGTGGAAGGCCCCGTTCATCTTCACGCAGTGTCCCGCGGTCAGCACCACGCTCTTGTTCGCGCTGGTCACGGCCGTGCCCGAGCAGGAGGCGTTGCGGCCCTGCGTGGTGAAGAAGATCCGTCCCGTGGTGCGCGCGACCGCGCCGCCCCGGGTCCACGCCTCACCGGCGCTCCTCGCCGCCTGGACGTTCACACCGCCACCCTGGCCGCGCGTGGGTGGAGCGATCCAAGCCGGGCCCTGCTCGGGCTCCTCCGCCGTCATCCGGGCCTTCGGGTCGGGGACGTCCAGCGGCTGGGCCGCCTCCATCCGCAACTCCGTCCAGTACGTCGTGACCTGCCGCCGCTCGGAGGCCGTGTCGGCGGCGGCGTGCTGGGCGGCCTTGGGCCGCGGGGCCTGGACCTGCTTCTGCGCTTGCTTCTGGGCCTGCTGCTGGGTCTGGCCTTGGACCCGGCTCTGGCTCTGGCCCTCGGGTTGGGGCTGGGCCTGAGCCGCGGGCGCGGGCAGCAAGGCGGCGGCGAGCGCGGCGGTGGAAAGCAGGGCGAATCTGGGGTGCATTACGTACCTCCCTAAAGCGGACCTGGGCTTGGAAGGTAGCGGCCGCAATATCCAGATTTCTCAAGATTTGCGCATACCGATATAGCGATATTCCGGCATAAATTCACTGCGTTATCTCGTGTCACATAAGCAGGGGAGTTTTGGGACGTACCGGTGCCGCGTGCCTGAGTGCGCCACACAGCGGGGACAATGGACAGGTGCATGCAGAGACCCTTCGCTCCGTCGTCGTGCTCGGCTCCACCGGCTCGATCGGCACGCAGGCCCTCGACGTCATCGCCGGCAACCCGGGCGGCTTCAGGGTCGCCGGGCTGGCGGCCGGGGGCGGCAGGGTCGAGCTCCTGGCCAAGCAGGCGGCCGCGTTCGGGGTCGAGGTGGTGGCGGTGGCCGACACCGCCGCGGTGCCGGCCCTGAAGGAGGCGCTGGCGGCGCACGGCGCCCGGCCGGTCGTGCTGGGCGGCCCCGACGGGGTTGCGGAGGTGGCCGGATGGCCGTGCGACGTGGTGCTCAACGGCATCACCGGCGCGCTCGGGCTGACCTCCACGCTGGTCGCGCTCAAGGCGGGCCGCACGCTCGCGCTGGCCAACAAGGAGTCCCTGATCATCGGCGGCCCGCTGGTGAAGCGGCTGGCCGCGCCCGGCCAGATCCTCCCCGTCGACTCCGAGCACTCGGCGGTGCAGCAGTGCCTGTGGGCCGCCGGGCCCGACGGCCACGACCCCGCGTGCGTCAAGCAGCTCGTGATCACCGCCAGCGGCGGGCCGTTCCGTGGTCTGCGGCGCGAGGAGATGGCCGATGTCACGCCCGAGATGGCGCTGGCCCACCCCACGTGGTCGATGGGCCCCTACATCACGATCAACTCCGCGACCCTGGTCAACAAGGGGCTCGAGGTGATCGAGGCGCACCTGCTGTTCGACCTCGACTTCGACCGCATCGAGGTCGTGGTCCACCCGCAGTCGATCATCCACTCCATGGTCGAATACGTCGACGGCTCCACCATCGCCCAGGCCAGCCCGCCCGACATGCGGCTGCCGATCGCGCTCGCGCTCGGCCACCCCGCCCGCATCCCCGGCGCCGCGCGGGCCATCGACTGGACCAAGGCCCACACGTGGACGTTCGAGCCGCTCGACGACGTGGCGTTCCCGTCGGTCGCGCTGGCCCGGCACGTCGGCGCCGCGGGCGGCACCGCGCCGGCCGTCTACAACGCCGCCAACGAGGTCTGCCTCGACGCGTTCATCCGCGGCGGGCTGCCCTTCCTGGCGATCGTCGACACCGTGGCCAAGGTGGTCGAGGAGCACCAGGTGACCCCCGCGGGCTCCGTCGAGGAGGTGCTGGCGGCCGACGCCTGGGCACGCGCCCGTGCGGCCGAGCTGACGGCGGGGCAGTCCCATTAGCTACCTAAACTGGAAAGCGTCGTCACAGTAAGGGTTGAAATGTCTTCTGTAGCTCTCGGCATCCCGGCGGTACGCCCCAAGCCACTCGCCGAACGCCGCCACTCACGCCAGATCATGGTCGGCAGCGTGCCCGTGGGCGGCGACGCCCCGGTGTCGGTGCAGTCGATGACCACGACGGTCACCGCCGACGTCAACGCCACCCTGCAGCAGATCGCCGAGCTGACGGCGTCGGGCTGCCAGATCGTCCGCGTGGCGGTGCCGTCCCAAGACGACGCCGACGCGCTGCCCATCATCGCCAGGAAGTCGCAGATCCCCGTGATCGCCGACATCCACTTCCAGCCGAAATACGTCTTCGCCGCCATCGAGGCGGGCTGCGCGGCCGTCCGGGTCAACCCGGGCAACATCAAGAAGTTCGACGACAAGGTGGGCGAGATCGCCCGCGCGGCCTCCGACGCGGGCGTGCCCATCCGTATCGGCGTCAACGCCGGCTCCCTCGACCCGCGCCTGCTCCAGAAATACGGCAAGGCCACGCCAGAGGCGCTGGTCGAGTCGGCCCTGTGGGAGTGCTCGCTGTTCGAGGAGCACGGCTTCCGCGACATCAAGATCTCGGTCAAGCACAACGACCCGGTCGTGATGATCAACGCCTACCGCCTGCTGGCCGCCAGGTGCGACTACCCGCTCCACCTGGGCGTCACCGAGGCCGGCCCGGCCTTCCAGGGCACGATCAAGTCCGCCGTGGCCTTCGGCGCCCTGCTCGCCGAGGGCATCGGCGACACGATCCGCGTCTCCCTGTCGGCCCCGCCGGTCGAGGAGGTCAAGGTCGGCGCCCAGATCCTCGAGTCGCTGGGGCTGCGCGAGCGCGGCCTGGAGATCGTCTCCTGCCCGTCGTGCGGGCGGGCCCAGGTCGACGTCTACACGCTGGCCGACCAGGTCCAGGCGGGGCTGGAGGGCCTGAAGGTGCCGCTGCGGGTGGCCGTCATGGGCTGCGTCGTCAACGGCCCCGGTGAGGCCAGGGAGGCCGACCTCGGGGTGGCCTCCGGCAACGGCAAGGGGCAGATCTTCGTCAAGGGCGAGGTCATCAAGACCGTGCCCGAGTCGCAGATCGTCGAGACCCTGATCGAGGAGGCGCTGCGGCTGGCCGAGGAGATGGGCGTCGAGGTCGACCTCGACGACGACTCCGGCCCCACGGTCACGGTGGGCTGAATCGGCAGGGCGCCGCCCGATCACTCAGTGCCACGTTACGATTACAGAACGGCAAGCATTTCCCCATACCCCACGCTTCACCCGGTTGCTCGCGGGAGCATCGCAAGGCCTATTGACAGGGAGGGGGCCGGGTGAAGCGGCTAGTTGGGGTTGTCGCCGGACTGGCGGTGCTCGTCGCCGGGGTCGTGAGCGCGGATGGAGCGGCGGTCGCCAGCCGAGGGGTGCTCGCGGTGGCGTGGGGCGCGTGTCCCAAGGTGGCGGGGAAGGCCGCGTCGGCGGCTCTCGAATGCGCCAGCGTACGAGTGCCGCTCGACTACCGCGAGCCCACGGGCCAGTCGATCACGATCGCGCTCAACCGGATGCGGGCCAAGGTGTCCAAGGACGCCAATCATCTCGGCACGCTGCTGGTAAACCCCGGCGGGCCGGGGTCGCCGGGACGCAATCTGACCGAATACGTGGCCGCGGCGCTGCCCGCCGACGTGGCCGAGCGCTACGACGTCGTCGGGTTCGACCCGCGCGGCGTGGGCGGCAGCGAGCCGGCCATGCACTGCGTCGACCCGGACACCTACTACAAGGCTCCGCGGCCGGACCAGGTTCCGCGGGGCACGGCCGACGAGAAGGTGCTGCTCGGCCGGGCCGCCGAGTACGCCTCCCGCTGCGGCCACTTCTGGTCCTGGCTGCTGCCGCACCTGACCACCGAGAACTCCGCCAGGGACATGGACCGCATCCGCGCCGCGCTCGGCGAGGAGAAGATCAGCTACCTCGGCTACTCGTACGGCACCTACCTGGGCGCCGTCTACGCCACGCTCTTCCCGAACCGGATCAAGCGCCTGGTCATGGACAGCACCGTCGACCCGACCGCCGTCTGGTACGAGTCGAACCTCAAGCAGGACCGCGCCTTCGAACGCCGCCACCGCCAGTTCCTGGCCTGGACCGCCAAGCACCACGACGTCTACCGGCTGGGCGCCACGGAGAAGCAGACGTCGTTCGCCTACTACGCGCTGCGCGACCGGCTGCGCGCCCGCCCGGCCGGGGGCGTCGTCGGCCCGAGCGAACTCGACGACACCTTCACCATGGCCGGCTACAGCGACAAGGTCTGGCCCCAGTTCGCCCAGGCGTGGTCCTCGTACGTGCGCAAGGGCGACGCCGCCAGTCTCACGGACGTCTACGAGAAGCACGGCAAGAACGACGCCAACGACGAGAACGGCTACGCCATCTACCTGGGCGTCCAGTGCCGTGACGCGCAATGGCCGCGGCAGTGGGACCGCTGGCGGGCCGACATGACCAGCATGCACCGCCAGGCGCCGTTCCTGACCTGGCCGAACGCCTGGTTCAACGCCCCCTGCGCCTTCTGGCCGGTCAAGGGCGGGCAGCCGGTGCGGGTGCACTCGTCGCCGAAGCTGCCGCCGATCCTCATCCTCCAGTCCCGCTACGACGCCGCGACGCCGTACAAGGGGGCGCAGCGGATGGCCAAGCTCTTCCCGCGCTCGCGCATGGTGCTCGAGCAGGGCGGCAACCACGGCGTGTCGCTGGCGGGCAGCCAGTGCGTCGACGGGCACCTGGCCGCGTACCTGAGGGACGGCACCCTGCCGCGGCAGAACGCCACCTGCGCCGCGCTGCCCGAGCCACGGCCGGCCGCGCACATGACGTCGGGCAACCGGCAGTCGTCCGACCTGCTCGGCATCCTCGGGGTGCTCGGAGGGCTCGTCGGCTGACGAGGACCGGTCCTGGGCCCCCGGCGGGGGTTGACGGACCGGGACGACTGGAGCCCCCGGCGGGGGCCGACGGACCGGGATCGGGGTCCTCGGCGGGGGCGAACGTCAAGAAACGGTTACCGTGGGCATTGCGGGATAAGTCAATCGGTACCCTTCGCGTAGTCTGACCGTGTGATGCTGCGTACATCGGCGTCGCGCGTGCTCGACGACAGCGACCGGGACGAAGCGCTCGCCCTGCTTGACTCCGACCCGATCGCCAACGTCTTCGTCTCCTCCCGGGTGCGGGCCGTCGGACTCAATCCGGCGAGGCTGGGCGGGCAGATGTGGGGGTTCGGGCCGCGCGGTGGCCTCGTGTCGCTCTGTTACGCCGGGGCCAACATGGTGCCGGTCAACGCCGGCCCCGAGGCCGTGCACGCGTTCGCCGACCGCGCCCGCAAGCAGGGTCGGCGCTGCTCGTCCATCGTGGGGCCGGTCGACGCGGTCTCCCTGCTCTGGGAGCGGCTGGAGCCGCACTGGGGGCGGGCGCGGGCGATCCGCTGGGCGCAGCCGGTCATGGCCACCTCCAGCAAGCCCGCCGTGCCCGCCGACCCGCTCGTGCGGCGGGTGCGGCCCGACGAGTTCGACACGCTGCTGCCGGCGTGCGTGGCGATGTTCACCGAGGAGGTCGGCGTCTCGCCGAACCTCGGTGACGGGGGCGCGCTCTACCGGACGCGGGTGGCCGAGCTGATCCGGATCGGGCGCTCGTACGCGCGGATCGACGACGGCCGGGTGGTCTTCAAGGCCGAGGTGGGAGCCGTGACGCCGCACGCCTGCCAGATCCAGGGCGTGTGGGTGGCGCCGGAGCTGCGCGGGCGAGGGCACGCGGTGGCCGGGATGGCGGCCGTGGTCGAGGCCGCGATGAGCTGCTTCGCCCCGGTGGTCTCCCTCTACGTCAACGACTACAACCACTCGGCGCGGGCGGTCTACCGCAAGGTGGGCTTCCACGAGGTCGACACGTTCATGTCCGTGCTGTTCTGAACCTGTCAGACGCCGTCTTGTCGGACACCCTCTTGTCGGACGCGGTCCTGTCAGACGCGGACGAGCTTGTCGAAGAGCCGGGCCAGCTCGGTGCCGGGATCGGCGGTCAGGCCCGCGTGCACCGGCCCCGTCTGCACGATCGTGCTGCGCGGCGCCGTCAGCCAGCGGAACCTGCCGCCGAGCGACTCGCCCGCCAGCGGGCCGGGACGGTCGCCGCAGGCCAGCTCGTACGCCCCGAGCGCCCGGCGGACCCCCTCGACGTCGGCGTTCGGGTCGAGGGCCCGCAGCCGGCCGGGGTCTAGCTCGACCCGGGCGCACAGGTAGCCGCGCGGCTGGCAGTAGAGCAGCACGCCCGCGTTGATCAGCTCGCCCCGCTCGACCCTGGGCACCACGCGGATCACCGCGTACTCGTAGACGTCCCTGGTCATCGGCCGCCGCCTCCCCGCCAGAACTCGCCGACCGATCCCGGGCCCGCCCTGCGGCCGTCGGGCTCCGTGCCGCGCCCCTCGTGTTCCCCGCTGTGGACGAGCCATCCGCCCGGCCCGTGCGCCCGCTGGAGCAGATGGTCGGCGTAAGCCTGGCGTACCTCGTCGGGGGAGGCGAAACCCGGCTCGCCGACCAGCCATTCGTCCGGCACCAGGGCCGTCACGGCCGTCAGCAGCTCCGGCGTGATCCTGCGGCTCAGCTCCGTGCCGGCCGCCCCGAGGTCGCCCGCGTACGGCGCCAGCACGTGGTCACCCGCGTCGAACGGCCGTTGTGGGTCGGCGGTGCGCCAGTTGTGGTGGAACCAGAGCGCGGCGCCGTGGTCGATCAGCCAGGTGTCGCGGTGCCAGACCAGCAGGTTGGGGTTGCGCCAGCTCCGGTCGATGTTGTGGATGAGACCGTCGAACCACACCACCCTGGCCGCGAACAGCGGGTCGGCCTCCCAGGCCAGCGGCTCGAACCCGAGCGCGCCCGGCAGGAAGTCGACCGCCAGGTTGAGCCCGGTGCTGGCCTTGAGCAGGTCTTGCACCTCCTCGTCGGGCTCCCTGACGCCGAGCTGGGGGTCGAGGTCGATGAGCTTGAGCTGGGGAGTGCGCAGGCCGAGCCGCCTGCCCAGCTCGGCGGCGATGATCTCGGCGACGAGCACCTTCCGGCCCTGACCGGCCTCGCGGAACTTCACGACGTACGTGCCCAGGTCGTCGGCCTCGACCACGCCGGGCAGCGACCCGCCCTCCCGCAGCGGGGTGACGTAACGGGTGGCTGCGATCTTTTCCAGCACGAGACGAGGCTATCGTCCCTGGATGCCTGCCCTGACCTGCCCCAGCGGGCCCGTTCTGGCCGGGAATCACATCTTGGCGATGACCTCCTCGGCGAAGCGCTCCATGGTGGCGATCTTGAGTTCGAGGGTGCCCTCGCCGTGACGGGCCTTCTCCTCGGGGGTGGCCAGCCACCACGGCGCGGCCATCGTCCCCGTCACGCCCTTGGCGGCGAACCTGCGGTACGTGTTCGCGTCCGGCAGCACGGCCAGCGGCGCGATGATCTCGAAGCCGTCGTCGTTCCTGCCGTGGGCCGTGAGCCGGTCACGCAGGGTGTTCAGGACCACGTCGAACTGCTCCTCCGTGTAGATGCGGTTGCCGATCCAGCCGTCGCCGGTCCTGGCCGCGCGCCGCAGGGCCGCCTCGCTGTCGCCGCCCACGTACACCGGGACGGGGCCCGCCGGAGTGGGTGAGATCGACAGCGGCGGGAGGCCGTCCAGCTCGACCGTCTCGCCCGCCCAGAGCGCGCGCAGGAGCGGCAGCATGGCGTCCAGCCGCCGCCCGCGCGTGTGGAAGTCCTGGCCGGTGCCGGTGAACTCCTCCTTGCACCACCCCACCCCCACCCCGAACGTCACCCGCTCCCGCGACAGCACCGCCGCCGTGGACACCTGTTTGGCCACGGTGAACAGGTCGCGGGCCGGGGCGATGTAGACGTTCGGCGAGAACCGCAGCGTGCTGGTCACCGCCGCCATGGCCCCGATCGTCACCCAGACGTCGGGCCAGTGCGTACGGGCGTTCCAGCGCGGCCGACCCGACCGCGAGTACGGGTAGGGAGTGGCGAAGTCGGCGTAGAAGAGGTGGTCGGACAGCGTCAGCGTGTCGAACCCGCACCGCTCGGCCGCCCGCGCCAGCTCCACGAACTGGTCGGTGTCGGCGAACGAGGCCCCGAGCCAGAATTTCATCGAAACTCCGGGGCGACCTTGGTGGCGAACAGCTCCAGGTTCCGCTTGACCGTGTCGAGCGGCAGCACGCCCTGCTGGCCCTGCATGTACAGCCCGAACCACTCCAGGTCCGGCATCCGGTCGAGCATGCGCTGGATGCCGCGCTTGACGTCGTCGGGGGTGCCGAACAGGGCCATCTCCACGTCTCTCATGCGCTTGGCGTCGCCCTTCTCGGGGGAGATGGGCTCGTGCTTCTCGTCCTCCTTCTTGCGCAGCACCTCCAGGTAGCCGAAAGGGCCGAAGAACGCGGCGAAGTCCTTGGGGATGCTGCGGCCGAAGGTGTTGATGGCCTGCTCGGTGGTGTCGGCGATGCCGACGATCTTGAGGATGCCGGTGTGCTCGCCCAGCTTGTAGTGGCGGCCCTGCCTGGCGGACTCCTCCTGGTAGAGCTTGGCCTTCTGGGCGTGGTCGTCGGGGTTGGGGGTGAACATCCACGGCAGGATGTTCTCCTGGGCGGCCCTGATGACCGACCGGTCGGAGATCGTGAACGGCTGCCACAGCTCGGGGTGCGGGTTCTGGTACGGCCGGGGGCAGACGGACACGGCCCGTACCCTCCCGTCCTCGTCGAGCTCGTCCGGCGCGCCGAACGTACGGGTCCACTCCTGGGCCGGCCAGCCCTCGATGCCGTCGTACGGGTAGGGCACCTGGTAGTCGAGCACGTCCGACTTGTAGCGGAGGGTTTCCTGCGTCCAGGCCAGCTTCATGATCTTCAGCACCTCGCCGAAGACGTCGAAGTTGCGCGTGTCGGTGGCCGAGCCGTCGGAGCGCGCGGCGGCCGCCTGCCAGCGCTGGCCCAGGACGTTCATCCAGCGGTTCTGGTAGCCCCGCGCCACGCCGAGCCGCAGCCGTCCCTTGCAGAACTGGTCGAGCAGCGCCACGTCCTCGGCCGCCCTGATCGGGTCCCACGCGGGCAGCACGAGGCCGAGCGGGGCGAGCAGGATGCGTTCGGTCCTGGCGGCCAGGTCGGTGAGGAACATCAGCGGGTTGACCGAGAACTCCATGCCCTCGGAGTGGAAGTGGTGCTCGGTCATCATCAGCGCGTCGAACCCGACCTGGTCGGCGTGGACGGCTATCTCCCGTACCTCGTGCAGCAGCCTCTGGTACGACTCGGTGTCGCGTCCGATCGGGCGCTTGGCCTTGGCGTTCTCCTCGGCCGCGTATCCGGAGCCTGGAATTTGCGGATTCAGGAAGATAGAGAACTTCACCGGGACCTCTTTCCGCGGGATGGTCTTCTGCAAGGTACTCTGGAAATCTTAACCGAGCAATCGCTTGGTTCGCATGCTGGGAGGCCGGATGCGGCTCGGGGTCACGATGTTCACGACGGATGTGGCCATGCCGGTGCCCGACCTGGCCAGGGCGGCGGAGGAGCGCGGGCTCTCCTCCCTGTACGTGCCCGAGCACACCCACATCCCGGTCTCGCGGCGCACGCCGCATCCGGGCGGGCTCGGCGAACTCCCCGCCGAGTACCGGCGCACGCTCGACCCCCTCGTCGCCCTGTCGTTCGCCGCCGCGGCGACCACCCGGCTGCGGGTCGGGACCGGGATCCTGCTCGCCGCCCAGCGCGACCCCATCGTCACCGCCAAGGCCATCGCCACCCTCGACCACCTGTCGGGCGGGCGGGTGGTGGTCGGCGTCGGGTTCGGGTGGAACGCGGAGGAGATCGAGAACCACGGCGTCCGGTACGCGCGGCGGCGCGAGGTGGCGCGGCACCACGTCCTGGCCATGCGGACGTTGTGGCGGGACGAGGTGGCCGCCTTCGACGGGTTCGAGCCCTCCTGGTCCTGGCCCAAACCGGTGAACGGGGCGCCGCCCGTGTACGTCGGCGGCGCGGCGGGCCCCAAGCTGTTCGCCCACGTGGCCGAATACGCCGACGGGTGGATGCCGATCGGCGGGCACGGGATCAAGGCGGCGCTGCCCGCGCTGCGGCTGGCGTGCGAGAAGGCGGGGCGGCCGATGGCGCGGGTGATCCCGTTCGGGACGCGGCCCACCAGGGAGAAGCTCGAATACTTCGCCGGGCTCGGGGTCGAGGAGGCGGTGGCCACGTTGCCCAGCGGACCCGCCGACGTGGTGCTGCCGGTGCTGGACGAATACGCGACGCTCATTTCGTGAGCCGTGGTCGTCGGTCGCGGTTGTTGAAGGGAACGGATTTGCCGTCGTTGGCGGGCATAATTGCGGAATATGTCCGAGCTAAGTGCCGAAGATCCCCGGCAGTTGGGGTCGTACCGGCTGACACGCAGGCTCGGCCAAGGGGGTCAGGGCATCGTCTACCTCGGCCACTCGCCGCAGGGGGCGCAGGTCGCGGTCAAGCTCCTGCACGCCAGCCTCTCGGGCGACCCCGACGTACGCCGCCGCTTCCTGGGGGAGGTCGAGGCGGTGCGGCGGGTGGCGGCGTTCTGCACGGCCCAGCTCCTGGACGCCGACCTGGAGGGTGATCGGCCGTACCTGGTGAGCGAGTACGTGGAGGGGCCCTCGCTGCACGACCACGTGGTCGCCAAGGGGCCCCGGCAGGGCGGGTCGCTCGACCGCCTGGCCATCGGCACCGCCACCGCCCTGGGCGCGATCCACCGCGCCGGGGTGGTGCACCGCGACTTCAAGCCGGGGAACGTGCTGCTGAGCCTGGACGGGCCCCGGGTGATCGACTTCGGCGTCTCGCGGCTCATGGACACCGCCGCCACCACCACCCATCTCCCGATCGGCACGCCCGCCTACATGGCTCCGGAACGCATGAAGGGCGAGTCCGCCGGGCCGCCGTCGGACCTGTGGGCGTGGGCGCTGACGGTCGCGTACACGGCCACGGGACGGCACGCCTACACCGCGGAGACGCAGCAGGAGGTGCTGGCCCGCGTCCTGTACGGCAAAGCCGACCTGGGCTCCTTAGACGGGCGGCTGCGGGAGATCGTGCGGGCGTGCCTGGCCGCCGAGCCCGCGGCGCGGCCGGACGCGGAGGAGGTGCTGCGGTGGCTGCTGGGGCAGAGCGCGGCGGGCGCGGACGTGCTGCCCACCGGTGCCCGCGCCGCCGTCGAAGCGCCGACCGCTCCCGCGCCCGCCCCTGAGGCCGCCTCCGCAGAAGCCTCGTGGGCACCTGCTGCCGGAATCGCCGCCGCCGAAGGCTCGTCGGCCCCCACTTTCGCGGCCGCCGCCACTGAGCCGGTGGCCGAGAGAGCGGCCACCGGTCGTGCCGGGGGCGCTCTCGCGGGCATGACCCGTCCTGGCATGGTGGTCGGGCTCGGGGCGTCGGAGGCCGGTCCCGGTGTGATCACCGACCCCGACCCCACGACGAGCTTCCCCGCCGTCACGGCCCCTCAGGCGGTCGTGGAGACGGTGACGGGGACCGAGACCGCGCGGCGGTCGCCGTGGCGCATGCGTCGCTGGCAGGCCGCCGTCGCGCTGGCCGGTGTGCTGATGGCCGTGGCCGGGCTCGTGTACTGGCTGCGCGGCGCCCAGGGACCGGGCTTCGAGGGGACCTGGACCGGCTCGGCCGAGCACTTCACCGCGCGGCGCGTCTTCCCCGTCGAACTGCGCATGGACGGCGACGGCACGGGGGTCATGAGATGGGGCGCGGACCTGCACTGCGCGGGACGGCTCGGCCGCAGTGGCAGCGGGATGGTCTTCGTCCTCGATCAGGTCACGGGCGAGGAGTGCTACCCGGGGACGCTGCGCATGTTCCCCACCTCCGACGTGAACCAGATGGCCATCAAGGTGACGCGTGAAAGTAAGGACGAAGTGACGTATTCCGGCAAGGTAGCGCGTACGTCCTGACCTGATGTGTCACGGTCAGGCAGCGATTGTCATGAGCACCGTTGACTGATCGCGGGCCGTTGCTTTCAGTAGAGAGCAGAAGGGGTGGCGGCGAGGGGAGGCGCCCGTGCCAACGGCGCAGCCGCTCAGAACGGGGGACCCGCAGCGACTCGGGGAGTACCGGCTTTCCGGGCGCCTGGGTGAGGGTGGTCAGGGCGCGGTGTTCCTCGGTTCGAGGGGCGGGGAGACGTACGCGGTCAAGCTGCTGCACGGGCCCGTGGGTGACGAGCGGGTGGCGTTCCTGCGGGAGGTGGAGCTGGCCAAGCACGTGGCCAGGTTCTGTACGGCCCAGGTGGTCGACGCCGGGTTCGACGAGGGACGGCCGTACATCGTGAGCGAGTACGTCGACGGGCCCTCGCTCCAGCGGGAGGTCACGCTCACCGGCCCCCGGCGCGGTGGCGCGCTGGAACGGCTCGCGGTGAGCACGATCACGGCGCTGACGGCCATCCACCGCGCCGGGATCGTGCACCGGGACTTCAAGCCGCAGAACGTCCTGCTGGGCTCGGACGGGCCACGGGTGATCGACTTCGGCCTGGCCAAGGCCCTGGACGCGGCGGCCACCGTGAGCGGACGGGGGGTGGGCACGCCCGCGTACATGGCTCCGGAACAGATCACCGCGTCGGCGGTCACGGGAGCGGCCGACGTGTTCTCCTGGGGCGCCACGATGTGCTTCGCCGCCAACGCCACCGCCCCCTTCGGGCAGGACTCGGTGGCCCCGGTCCTGCACCGCATCCTCACCGCGCCCCCGGAGCTGGGCAGGCTGGACGGACGGCTGCGCACGCTCGTCGACGCGTGCCTGGACAAGGACGCCCGCAACCGGCCCAGCAGCCGGGAGTTGCTGTTCGAGCTGCTGGGGGAGTCGACCGCCGGGGTGCCTTCCGAGGTGCTCCGGTCGCCTCCGCCGCACATCCTGCGCGTCGCCGCGCCGCCCCCGCTGATCCCCGAGCCGCGCTCGCCGAACCCCGGCTCACACCCGTCGGGCAGCGGAGCCCCGGAGGCGGGCCCGTTCACCGGCGAGATGCAGGAGACCCGGCCGTCCGGTGGCGAAGTCTCTGGAGCCCTCCCGCCCGGACGCGACTCCCCTGCGCGCCCCTCCAACGCGGCCGCCTCCTCGTTACCCTCCGAGCGCGACGCCCGGTCCCCGATGGCCGAGCCCGAGGTGACCGGGACCCCCGGCGGCTACCACCTGCCCGACTCCCACAAGGGCGGCGGCAGCACCGGCCCGCCCGCCCAGGAGCGCCAGAGCCGGGGCTGGCCCGGCGCGGCCATCGCCGTCTGCGCGGCCCTCCTGGTGACCGCCGTCGTGCTCCTCGCCGTGGTCATGCCCTCGCTGACCCCTACCGAGCAGATCGCGGGACGTCAGGCGAGCGGCCCTTTGGCACCCTCGACCACCTCGCACCCGCCGACCGCGTCACCCTCGGTGGACAAGCCGTCCCCGACCAAGAGCGCCGAACGATCAACGAGCCCCCGCGAACGGCCCGCCGCCGACCCGCCGGTGGCCCGTCCGGTGACGGTGGCGATCCCCCCGCTCACCGGCCTGGACAAGGGCGCGGCCGGCAAGGCCGTCAAGCGCGCCGGGCTCGTCCTGGGCCCCGTCACAGAAGTGGACGCACCCCAGAAGGTCGGCCAGGTGCTGAGCGCCGAGCCCGCCCCCGGCACCGTCGTGAACCTGGGCAGCACCGTGTCCCTCCAGGTGTCGGCGGGCCTGGCGGTGCCCGCGCTGACCGGCATGCGACGCGAACCGGCCGAGGCCGCCCTCGTCGGCGCCGGTCTCAAGGTCGGCGCGATCACCCGCTCCTGCGCCCAGGCCCCGACCGGTCAGGTGCTCTCCACCCAGCCGAAGGCGGGCAGCCGGGTCACGGGAGGCGCCGCGGTCGCGCTCACGCTGTCGCGCAACGGCACCACCGTGCCGTCCGTCGTCGGCCGCCCCCGCGAGGACGCCCGCGTCTCCCTGATGGCGGCGGGCTTCGTCGTGGCCGCGAAGGAACAGTTGGTGGACGACGAGGCCCAGGTGGGCAGCGTCCTGGCCCAGAGCCTCGAACCGGGGACGTGCGCGAAACCCGGCGCCCAGATCGTCATCACGATCGGCCTGGCCGCCCAGTCAGGCCCCGACCCCCACGAGCCCATCGACCTCCCGACCGGCCCCATCGTCACCCAGTAGCCCCAGGGGAGCCGTCCCGTGCCACCGGAGGCCGGTCGAGCGGGGCCGCTCAGCGTTTGCGGCGTTTGCCGGTGCCCTTGGGGCGGCCGCGTGCGCCCGGGGGTTTGCTGGAGACGAGGCGGAGGTGGCTGCGGGGCCCGCGCAGGGGCTCGGCGACCAGCGTGCGCATCTCCGCCAGGCCGACCGTGTCGTGGTGGCCCGCCGCGAGTATGGCCTGGACCAGCTCGTAGGCGTCGCCACCGGCCATCGTCCGCAGTTGGTCGATGAGCGACTCGGGGCCGCCGAGCTCCAGGAGGGTGAGGAAGTTTTCGGCGCCGAGGAGGAGCTGTTCGCGTTCGCCCAGGGCGCCCGGGTCGATCTCGCCGTCGTCCATGAGGAGGCTGACGGCGGCGGGGCCGAGGACGGGGTCGTGGCGCAGGTCGCGGACGAGGGCGCGGCCCTGGGGGAGCGCCTCGGCCAGCACGGTGAGCATGGCGGCGGTCCTGGTGCGGAACGGGCAGTCGCGTACGGCCTGGAGCAGGTCCTCGACGTCCTGGCCCGGACGGCAGAGCCAGGCGTTCAGCTCGGTGGCCGTCTCCTCGGGCGGATAGTGCTGGGCCAGGACGCCCAGCAGCTCGCCTGCCGAGGCGGTGGACAGCTCGCCGATCAAGGGGGCGTCGCGGCCCTCCGCCAGGAGCCGCTCGCGTACGGCGCGCAGGGCAGGCGGGGTCAGCCGGGCCAGGAGGACGTCGGGCTCGGCGAGGCGGGTGCGCAGGCGCTCGATCGAGTCTGGCGGAAGCTCCTGATCCTCGTCGTCGAGGTCGCTGAGGTAGAGGGCGTCGGCCCGGCCCCGGGTCAGCTCCACGGCCCCCAGGTCGGACAGGAGCTCGAACGTGCGCTCAAGGTCGATGGTCACCTGGCGGTGCCAGAGGATCCGCAGGGGCGACTCCTCCTCGCCGAGCGCGAAGTGTTCCGTGAACTCCTGGCAGGCCAGCCACACCGTCTCCGCCAGGCGGACGACCGGCATGTCGTCCATGCCGTACATGCTGTTGAGGAGGTCGGGGAGGAGGTCGCTGAAGGCGGACGCCACGAGCGAGGCGGGGCGCTGACCCGGGGCGGATCTCGCGAGCTCCGGGCCGAGCTCCGGCAGGACCTCGAACGCGCGGTACCACAGCGCCTCCGGGTCGCGCAGGAGCGGGGCGGCCTTGGCGACCTGGTAGAGGCGGCCCTTGCTGGTGCGGACCAGGCGGATCCTCTTCGCCCAGGCGACGAGCAGGTCGAGCCGGAAGGCGTCGGCGGAGTCGCGGTCGTCGCGGGCGCCGTACCAGGCCGCCGGGTCGTCGTCGAGGATGGAGACGGGTGGGGCGTCCTCCCCGTCGTTCAGCACGGTACGCAGGTCGCGGGCCTGGTCAGGGGGGAGGGTGCCGCTCGTGGTGAGGGGGCGGCCCTCCTTGCCCGCCCAGTTCGCCAGGGCGACGAGGCGCCGGACGGTCCTGCTGCGGCCGGTCGCCTCGGTCAGGGCGGGCGGCGGGGGCAGGGCGATGGGCGGCTGGAGGAAGGCGCGTTCGCCGTCGAGGTCGGCGCCCTGGTGATGGGCTTGCAGGATGCCGGCGAGCACGTCGTGGTCGTAGTGGACGCGGCCGGCGTCGAGGTCCTGCTGGAGGGCGGCCAGGGCGGCGGGCCCCTCGAAGAGGTCGATGCCGTGGTCGAGCGCCGTGGCGGCCCAGAACTTCGTCAGACCCTGGAGATGGGGGTCGTCGAGCGCCTTCTGGAACTCCGGAACGGTACGGGTGATCGCGTCGTCGGCCTCGGCCGGGGTGAGGCCCCGGGGGTCGCGCAGCCCGGTGGCGGCCAGGTAGCCGAGGTAGGTGCGCAGGATCTCCGGGGCGAGGTCGAGCAGCTCTCGGGGAGCCACCACGTGCCCGGGGACCCAGGCCAGCAGGAAGCGCCTGATCTGGGTCTCGTCCCAGTAGGCGAGGCGGCCGTCGCGGCTCTGGTGGCGGGCATCGACGGCGGCGGTGAAGAGGAGGTCGTCTGCCGGGCGGCCGTGCTCCTCCGCCCACGCGAGGCACCGGCGGAGCAGCACGGCCTTGGCCGCCTCGAACTCCTCCGTCTCCTCGGGTTGGAACCAGGTACGCACGCCGCGACCCCCTGCTCGTCCATCGATGGGGTTGAGTCCGGTGTACCAGTATTCCGGGTCTTGGACCGTTGCCGGGCGTACTTGCCAGGAGTGGTACATCCTCCGAACGGGTGACCGCCGCATCGTCCGTCCGGTCGCCCGATCGCGCCCCGCCGCACGATTCGGCGGGCCGCCTCCTCCCCGGACACTCGGTGGGAGTCCATCGAGCGTAGGAGGGAACGTGGCTTCCACCCTGGAGTTGAGGCCGGTCGGGGAGCGTGAGCGGGTGCTCGCCCCCGACCTCGCCAGAGGCGTCATGCTGGCGCTGATCGCCGTGGCCAACTCGGCCGTCTACCTGTACGGCCGCCCGTACGGCATCAGGCAGCACGTCATCGAGCACGACCTGCCGGACCGCGTGGCGGGGGCGCTGACCATGAGTCTCGTGGACGCGCGGGCGTACCCGATGTTCGCCGCGCTGTTCGGCTACGGCATGGTGCAGATCTGGAACCGGCGGCGCGAGGACGCCGAGGGGCGGCGGGTGCTGCGGCGGCGCAGCCTGTGGCTGCTGGCGTTCGGGGCGGTGCACGGGGTGCTGCTGTTCTCCGGGGACGTGCTCGGGTTGTACGGGCTGCTCGGCCTCCTGCTGGTCCGGTTGCTGCGGGTGCGTGACCGGACCCTGCTGATCCTCGCCGCGGCCTGGCTCGTCCCCGTGGCGCTGAGCGCCGCGCTGGCCTACAGCACGCCGCACGGGGCGACCGAGCGCACGTTCTTCTGGTCGTACGCGGTGGCGGACCCGGCGACGGCGATGGCCCTGCGGGCTGTCGAGTGGGTGATGACCCCGTTCGGGATGATGGGCGTGGTCACGGCCGCCGTCGTCGGGCTCTGGGCGGGGCGGCGGGACCTGATGGCGGTGCCGGACGGGGTCATGCGGCGGGCCGCCGTGTGGGGGCCGTTGATCGGGGTGGCCGGCGGTCTGCCGGTGGGGCTCGTCGCGGGGGAGTTCGTCGAGGTGGGCGGGCAGGCGACGGTGATGGTGCTGAACGCCGTGCACGTCGTGTCGGGCATCGCCGGCGGGCTCGGCTACGCCGCGTTGATGGCCCTGCTCGCGCGGCGCATCGGCGCCCGGCGCGGCCCGGTCGTCACCGCGCTGTCGGCCTGCGGGCAGCGGTCGATGACCTGTTACCTGCTGCAGTCGGTGGTGTTCGTGGCGGTGCTGACCCCGTACGTGGGCGGGCTCGGCGGCACGCTGGGGTCGGCCGCGACGGTCGCGCTGGCGCTGGGCGCGTGGGCGGGGACGGTGCTGCTGGCCGAGCTGATGCGCCGGGCCGGGGTGCGGGGGCCCGCGGAGACGTTGCTGCGGCGGCTGGCGTATCGGCGAGGATGAAGGCGACCGGCCGGAGTGGATGGGGAGGGTGGCGTGTTGCGCGAGCGCGACTGGGATCGGGCCTGGCGCGTCCTGCTCCTGGGCCTGCTGGCCGTGGTGACCCTGGCGGCGGCGTTCGACCCGGGGACGCCCGCGCGGTACCGGGCCGTCACGGTCGCGCTGTCCGCCGCCCTGGCGCTGTGGCACTGGTGGATGGTGCTGGCGCACCCCCAATGGCCGGAGCGGGTGCTGGCGCCGATGGCGGTGTACTTCGCCGGGCTGGCGGTGATGGCGGGGGTGCTGTCGGCCCGCCACCCGGCGTACGCGCTCGTCGTCCTCGTGTGCTTCCCCATGGCCTTCGTGGCGCTGCCCGGCTGGTACGCCTACCTCGGGGTGGCACTCACGGCGCTCGTCGCCGCCGGCACGCCTTTCGTCCGCCTGGAACCCGGCGACCTCTGGCCCAGGCTGCTGCTCGCGCTGGCCAGTGCGTTGTTCGCTGCGTTCCTCGGGTGGGTCATCAGGGCCATGGAGGCCGAGGTCGAACGCCGGCGCGCCGCCAACCGGGCACTGGAGAGCGCCAACGAGCGCCTGGCCAGGCTGGGCGAGGAGAACGCCGCGTTGCAGGGCAGGCTGCTCGCCGCGGCCAGGGAGACCGGGGTCGCGGGGGAGCGCGGCCGGATGGCCAGGGAGATCCACGACACCGTCGCCCAGGGCCTGTCCGGCATCGTCACCCAGCTCGAGGCCGCCGAGGCGGTCGCGCACGACTCCGCCGCCGTACGCCGCCGCCTGGCCGTGGCCCGCGACCTGGCCAGGGAGAGCCTGACCGAGGTCCGGCGCTCGCTCGACGGCCTGCGCCCAGGACCGCTGGCGGAGTCGAGGCTGCCCGAGGCGCTGTCGGCGCTGGTGTCCGGCTGGAGCGGCACGCACGAGGTGCCCGCCACGCTCACCGTCACGGGGACGGCCAGGCTGCTGCACCCCGAGGTGGAGATGACGCTGTTCAGGGCGGTGCAGGAGGCGCTGGCCAACGTGGCCAGGCATGCCCGCGCCGGGCGTACGGCGGTCACGCTGTCGTACATGGAGGATGTGGTGGTGGCCGATGTCAGGGACGACGGGGCGGGGTTCGCCCCCGGGGAGACGGGCGGCGCGGGCTTCGGGCTCACGGCGATGCGGCAGCGCGTCGTCAGGCTGGCCGGGAGCGTCGAGGTGGAGTCGGCGCCCGGCCAGGGGACCGCGGTCAGCGTGACCGTCCCCGCCATTCCGAGCGCGGCCGGGCAGGAGGCGACGTGAGCGTACGGCTGGTGATCGTGGACGACCATCCCGTGGTGCGTGACGGGCTGCGCGGCATGTTCGTCGAGCAGCCCGACCTGGAGGTGGTCGGCGAGGCGGGCGACGGGGAGCGCGGGCTGGCCGTGGCCGTGCGCGAGCGGCCCGACGTGGTGCTCACCGACCTGCGCATGCCGGGTCTCAGCGGGGCGGAGTTCATCAGGTCGCTGGCCGAGCGGGTGCCGTCGGCCCGGGTGCTGGTGCTGACCACGTACGACGGGGACGAGGACGTGCTGCCCGCGCTGACCGCGGGCGCGATCGGCTACCTGCTGAAGGACTCGCCGCGGGAGGAGGTCTTCCGCGCCGTGCGGGCGGCGGCGGTGGGGGAGTCGGTGTTGTCGCCGGTGGTGGCCGCGCGGGTGCTGGGCCGGGTCCGCACGTCCGCCGCCGCCGCGCCCGCCGAGCTGAGCGAGCGCGAACGCACCGTGCTCGCGCTGGTCGCGCGGGGCTGCACCAACAAGGACGCGGCGGCGGCGCTGTTCATCAGCGAGACGACGGTGAAGACGCACCTCGCGCACATCTACACGAAGCTCGGCGTCTCCGACCGGGCCGCGGCCGTGGCCGCCGCCTACGGCCGGGGTCTGCTGTCCTGAGGCTACGCGCCGTCCTGAGCCTCAGTACGCGCGGGCGACCTCCAGCAGGGCGGCGCGCACCTGCTCCTCCGGCAGGTCCATGGTCGTGACCGCGCCCCACTGCAGCGCCCCGAGCAGCGCCCAGCTCTTGAGCCGCGTCTCAGGGGTGGGGTCGTCGCCGGCCAGCTTGGCGTAGATCTCGTCCCTGAACGTCCGGATCGTGTCGCGCTCCGAGCCGGGCGCCGTCGTCGCGTCGTCGGCCGCCAGGTCCTCCATGAACAGGCGGATCACCGAGCGATAGCGCACGGCGAAGCCGACGAGGGCCTCGACGAACTCCTCCCGGCTCGCGTACGGGGTGTCGAGCAGCGCCAGCATGTCTCCTGCCGCCGGGGAGAGCAGTTCGGTCGCCAGGCGGTCCTTCGGGTGGAAGTGATAGGCGACCGCGGTCTTGGTCAGGCCGACGGCGGCGGCGATGTCGGCCAGGGAGGTGGCCGCGTAGCCGCGCTCGGCGAACAGCTCTCTGGCGGCGGCCAGGATCCGGGTGCGGGTGTCGTCGGCTGTGGTCATCGTCTCATTTCCCTGCGGGAGACGGCCTTCCGGATATTTCCCGCCTTATCGTATGTCCTGTACGACCGTACAGGACGGCCGTCGAGTGGGGGCAGGGCGATGACGCGGTTACTGGGACGGTTGGGCGGCTGGTGCGCGCGCCACGGGTGGATCGTGCTGGTGACCTGGGTCGTCGCGGCCGCCGCGCTGATGGGCGGGAGCCTGGCCTTCCCCAGCCCCACCAGCAACGACGCCAGCATCCCCGGCACCGACGCGCAACGCGCCCACGACCTCATGAAGACGGGCTTCGGCTCCGGCTACGACACAGGCGGAACGGTTCAGCTCCTGCTCTACTCCCCCGACGGCCCCCTCATCGAGGACGACCGCAAGCGGGCCGTCGAGCGTTCCATCGACCGCCTCCGTACGATGCCGCACGTCCAGGAGGTGGACACCCCGTTCCGCAAGGGCGGTATCTCCTCCAACCTGCAGATCGGCCTCATCACCGTCCGCCTGGAGGGCAACGACGGCGACCAGATCGCCGCGACCACGCAGGCCCTGTCGAAGGCCGCCGACCCGGCGCGGGAGGCCGGGCTGGAGGTCGTGCCGGCCGACAGCTCGACCCCGGCCGACAAGGAGATCAAGACCGGGCCGAGCGAGATCATCGGTGTGGTGTGCGCGCTGCTGGTCCTCGTGTTCGCGTTCGGGACGCTGGTGGCCGCGGCCATCCCGATCTTCGCCGCGCTGGTCAGCGTGGCGTCGGGGCTCGGCGTGATCGGGCTGCTCGGGTGGGTGGTGGACATGCCCAAGCAGGCCGGGATCATGGCCACCATGATCGGGCTCGGCGTGGGCATCGACTACGCGTTGTTCCTGCTGTCCCGCCACCGGCGGCTGCTGGCCCAGGGCGTGCCGGTGGTGGAGTCCGTACGCCGTACCGTGGCCGGGTCCGGTGGGGCCGTCGTGTTCGCGGGCGGCACGGTGATCATCGCGTTGAGCGCGCTCATGCTGGCCGGGTTCCCGCTGCTGGCCACGCTCGGCTGGGTCACCGGCATCTCGGTCGTGGCCGCCGTACTGACCTCGGTCACGCTGGTGCCCGCCCTGCTCGGGCTGCTCGGGCACCGGGTCAACGCGCTCAAGGTGCCGTTCCTGCGCGGCTCGGGCTCGTCGGGCTCCGGCTGGTCGGGGCTGGGCTCGTGGGTGGCGCGGCGGCCGTGGCGGGTGCTGCTGGCCAGTGTCGTCGTGCTGGGCGCGCTGGCCGCGCCCGCGCTGGCGCTGAAGTTGGGCCCGGTCGACGAGGGGTACGGCGTCCAGGGGTCTGACTCGCGCCGCGCGTACGAGTTGATGGCCACCGGCTTCGGCCCCGGCTTCAACGGGCCGCTGATCGTGGTCGCCGAACTGCCCCTGAAGGTGGCCGACGCCGACGCGCCCCTCGTGGCCGACGTCGTCCGCGAGGTGGAGGACGTCGACGGCGTGAAGTACGTGGGCGAGCCCGAGGTCAACACCTCCGGCCGCTCGGTGCTGCTGCAGGCCGTCCCCGAGTACGCCCCCAGCGACGAGCGGGCCGCCCAGGTGGTCAGGGACGTCAGGGCCATTTCCCTGCCCGGCGTCCAGATGCACGTGGGCGGCGAGGTCGCGGGCCTGACCGACGCCGGGGACCGCATGGCCGAGCGCACCCCGCTGGTCATCGGCGTGGTGGTGCTGCTCAGCGCCCTGCTCCTGCTGCTGGCCTTCCGCGCGCCCGTCGTGGCGATCAAGGCGGCGGTGATGAACCTGGTGTCGCTGGGGGCGGCGTTCGGGGCGCTGGCGATGGTCTTCTCGATCGGGCTGGGCAGCGGGCTCGTCGGCCTGGACCCGCCGGTCAGCTCCTCGTACGTGCAGCCGATCTTCTTCTCGGTGCCCATCGAGAGCTACGTGCCGCTGATGTTGTTCGCGGTGCTGTTCGGGCTGTCCATGGACTACGAGGTGTTCCTGCTGACCGCGGTGCGGCAGTCGTACCTGAGGCACGGGCGCAACGCGCGCGCGGTGGCCGAGGGGCTCGGCTCGACCGGGCGGGTCATCACGTCGGCGGCGTTGATCATGGTGGCGGTCTTCGTGGCGTTCATCGCCTACCCCGACTCGATGGTGAAGACGTTCGGGGTGGGGCTGGCGGTGGCGATCGCGGTGGACGCCACGATCATCCGCGGCTTCCTCGTGCCGGCCACGATGGTGCTGCTGGGACGGCTCAACTGGTGGTGCCCGCGCTGGCTGGACCGGATCCTGCCCAACCTGTCGGTGGAGGGGCACGAGGAGGACGACGAGCCCGCCGTGGAGCGGCGGGAGCCGGTCAAGCTGGGCGTTTGACCCGCTGGGGGGCGGGTCAGTCGGAGTCGACCCGCTGGGGGCCGGGTCAGTCGGAGTCGACGAGGTCGCAGGCGGCAACCCAGCCGACGACGCCGGTGGTCGCGTTGCGGCCGTGGTGCCACAGGGTGGTCTCGAACCTGCCGCACCGGTAGAGCCCGTGCTCCTCTGACCGGTTCGAGTCGAAGCCCTGGCCCGGGTAGCCGAGCCCGACGCGGTCGGACCCGATCCAGGGCTCGCTCCAGATGATCACATCTTGGGCGCCGAAGTCGTGCTGGAGCCTGGCCTGCGCCGCCTCGGCGGACACCGGACCGCTCAGGGCCACCGCCGCGAGCACGCCGGCCATGGTGGTTCGTGGGATGTGCACCGTGCCTCCCTCTGTGAGTCTTTCGTCACTCACAGTAACTGATCTTCCTCCCGTGCGGGTGCGGACCTCAGACCATGTACTGGTCGTGCCGCAGATAGACGTCGGTCCACTCCTCGGGGGTGAGCTGCCGGCCGCTCTCGGCGATCTCCGCCAGCTCCTCGAAGTACGCCTCCCGCGGCGCCCCCGGCGTGAACAGGATCAGCATCGTGGCCGGATCGCCCGGTTCGTTGCGGAAGGCGTGCACCCCGCCCTCGGGCACGAAGAGGAAGTCGCCGGGCCGCCCCTCGGCCCACGTGTCGCCGTTGAAGAGCCGGACCGTGCCGGACAGCACGTAGAACGACTCGGTCATCGTCCGGTGGAAGTGCGGGCCAGGGCCGGACGGCTTCGGGCCCATCTCCCACCGGTACAGGCCGTACGCGCCGTTCGTGGACCCGCCCGTGGCGAGGTAGTGCACCTTGGTGCCGTCGGCGGCGCCGATCGTCAGGTCGGGGACCCGGCCGGCCGGGTCGATGACGCCGCCGCGCTCGCCGGTCTCGCCGAAGTAGCGCGGCTCGGGGTAGGACATGCTCTCTCCTCTGCGGAGTCCTGAACTCCTTCCGAATTCTCACAGCTCCGGCAGCACCTGGGTGACGAGACGGTCGAGCTGCTCGGGCTCGTCGAACATCGGGTCCAGCAGCACCAGGCCCGCGCCTGCCTCGATCACCTCGCGCAGGCCGTGCGCGCACTGCTCGGGAGTGCCGGTCAGTGCCATGTCGGCGCCGCCGTACCGCCGGCGGAGCTGCTCGCCGATCCTGTCGTCCGCGCCGACCGAGACGTAGACGCGCTTGGCGATCGGGAAGCTTTCCTGGTCGCGGCCGGTCCGCTCCAGCTCGGCCCTGACCGTACGCACCTGCTCGGCGAACGCCGCCGTCGTGGCCCCGCCCGCGCCGATGAAGCCGTCGCCGTACCGGACCGCCCGCCGGACCGCGGTCGGCTGGTGCCCGCCGATCCAGACGGGCGGATGCGGCTTCTGGTAGGTCTTCGGCTCCATGGCCGCCTCCACCTGCCAGAACCTCCCGTGGAAGGAGATCTCGGGCTCGGTCCAGCACGCCTTCATCAGCTCGATCCCCTCGGTGAACCGCGTCACGACCCCCTCGGGCGGCACCCCGAACGGCGCCAGCCTGCTCGTGCGGCCCAGCCCGAACCCCACCTCCAGCCGTCCGCGGCTGAGCTGGTCGAGGGTGCTGATGCTCTTGGCCAGGTGCAGCGGGTTGCGCAGGACGCTGACGAACACCGCGCAGCCGATGCGCAGCCGCTCGGTGCAGGCGGCGGCGTACGTCATGACCTCGATGGGGTCGAGCATGGGGATGGGTGAGAGGGTGCCCTCCTGCGTCCAGACGCTGTGGAAGCCGGCCTCCTCGACGCGCCGGAGGTAGGCGCGGAACGCGGCCGGGTCGAAGGCGCCGTCGGAGACCTGCTGGGGGAGGGAGACGGCGAAGGCGGTGGTGTTCGTGGGCTCGATCATGTACCAGGGAATAGCCCGATGGTGGCCGCCGCGTCCAGTTTCGCGCGCCGTCGGGCGGAGAGTGCCCCGCCGGCGTCAGAACGTGATGACCGTGCGGGCCACCGTGCCCTCGCGGACGTGGGTGACCGCCTCGTTGACGGCGTCCAGCGGCAGGCGTTCGGAGATCAGGGCGTCGAGGTCCAGGTGGCCCCTGGCGTACTGGGTGGCCAGCATGGGGAGGTCGCGGTGCGGAGCGGCGTCCCCGCCCTGGGTGCCCATCAGGCTGCGGGAGGCGAACAACAGGCCCGTGTCCAGCTCCAGCGGGTGGCCCTGCGGCGGGCTGCCCACCATGACCGTGGTGCCGCCGGGCCGCGTCGAGGCGAAGGCCCGCGCCAGCACACCCGGCACGCCGGTCGCGTCGAAGGCGTAGTCGACCCCGCCCTTGACCACGTCGCTCACCTGGCGGGGCAGGTCCGCGGGCAGGAGGGTGTGGGTGGCGCCGAAGCGTTCCGCCGTCTTGAGCTTCTGCTCGGCCACGTCGGCCGCCACGATCGTGGTGGCGCCCGCCAGCACCGCGCCCTGGACCACGTTGAGCCCCACCCCGCCGCAGCCCACCACCAGGACCGTGCTGCCCGGCCGGACCCGGGCGACGTTGAGCACCGCGCCCACGCCGGTGACGACGCCGCAGGCCAGCAGGCACATGGCGGCGAAGGGTGCGGATCTGTCGATCCGCACGCACATGGCCTCGGGGACGACCGCGTACTCGGCGAACGAGCCGATGCCGATGAAACGGCGCACCTCCTGGCCGTCCAGGGTGATCCGCGGCGGGCCGCCCATGATGGTGGGCAGCCGCGACGGGCCCGAGCAGAGGTGGAAGCGGCCGGAGCCGCAGGGGTGGCAGCGCCCGCAGGGACCGTTCATGGCGATGATGACGTGGTCGCCGGGCGCGACGGAGGTGACGCCCGCGCCGACGCTCTCCACCACCCCGGCGCTCTCGTGCCCGAGGACGAACGGCAGGCGGCCGACCACGGGGCTCTTGCCGTCGATGGCCTTGAGGTCGGAGCCGCACACACCCGACGCCTTGATCCGCACGCGGGCCTCCCCGGGCCCTGGGCCGGCGATCTCGACCTCGCGGATCTCCATGGGGGCGTGGAACGCGGTGAGCACGGCCGCGCGCATCAGCATGCGCCAAACGGTAGCCGGATCACCTGATGCGAGCAAGCGATTGTTAGGCCCGGACCCGGCCGTGATCGTCGGCTTGTTGTGATGCCGTCCGCCGATCGCGGGCGTTGACGTCCCCGCACCGCCAACTTACGCTCGGGAAAACCAAGCGAGCGCTAGGCCAAAAGTGAGCGGGGAGGCCGTCATGGTGCCTGGGAAGTCGGCGTTCGTGCTGGTCCTGCTGCTCGCCGCCGGATGCGCGGCCCAGCAGCGGGGTACGTCCGGCCAGGGCGGCGCGGCCGGCGTGACCGACACGACGATCAAGGTCGGCGGCGTGCTGACCAAGACCAGCGCCAGCGGCTACTCCACCAAGGACGCCGAGATCGGCGCCAAGGCCAGGTTCGAGCGGGCCAACGCCGAGGGCGGCGTGCACGGCCGGAAGATCGAGTTCCTCGGCGCCGAGGACGACGGGCAGGACGCGGCCAAGGGCGACGCGGCGGCCAAGAAGCTCGTCCAGAAGGACCAGGTGTTCGCCCTCGTCCCCGTGCACGCCCCCAACTTCGGCGGCGCCGCCTTCCTGGAGCAGCAGGGCGTGCCCTGGTTCGGCTGGGCGACCGGCCCCCAGTGGTGCGGCACGAAGACCGGCTTCGGCTACAACGGCTGCCTGGCGCCCAAGCAGGGGGCCGGTTCGCAGACCTGGTGGGGCAGGCAGATGGCCGACCTGCTGGGCGGCGCGGACGGCAAGAGCGTCTACGTCCAGACCTCGGACTCCAGCGGCAGCAAGTACGGCGGCACGACCATCTCCCAGTCGTTCACCGCCGCCGGATTCGAGCTGGTCGGCGTGAACTCCGGCCTGCCCGCCGCCGCCCCGCCCCCCGACTGGCTCCCGTACGTCAACAAGATCATGACCTCCGACGGCGGTAAGCCGCCCGACGTCGTGGTCTCCGTGATCGCCGGCACGAAGTTCAACGTCGGCCTGTACGCGGCGCTCAAACGGGCCGGCTACCAGGGCGTGCTCACCGACGCCACCAGCTACGACGTCGCCATACTCCAGGACCCGGCCGGCGCGCGGGCCCTGGAGGGCGTGATCGCGGCGCCCATGTTCGAGCCGTTCGAGTCCAGCGCCCCCGAGATCGCCCGGCTCAGGCAGGACGTCGAGAGGACGGCTCCCGGCACCGCGCTCACCCAGCACCTGGCCATCGGCTACTGGGCCGCCGACATCTTCCTCGACCTGCTGGACAAGACCGGCGAGGACCTGACCAGGGAGAGGTTCCTGGCCACGGCCAACGGCTCGTACCTCTACGAGAACGCCGGCTTCGGCCGGATCCAGTATCCCAGGGACCACAGCGAGCCCAACGGCTGCGGCGCCCTGGTCAAGCTGGAGAACGGCGCCTTCCAGGTGGCCAAGAACATGAAGTGCTTCGACAACGTGCCGCTCAAATGATCCTCGGCTACGTGCTCAGCGGCCTGGTCACCGGCGCCATCTTCGCGATCATGGGATCGGGCCTGACGCTCTCGTACGCGGCCACCGGCGTGTTCAACTTCGCCCACGGCGCCATCGGCTTCCTGACCGCCCTGCTGTTCTACCAGCTCAACCAGGCCGGGGTGCCCGCCTGGCTGTCCGCCCTGGTGGCGGTGGCGCTGTTCGCGCCGGCGCTCGGCTACGCGCTGCACAAGGCGATGTTCCGTGGGCTGGCCCAGGCGGGGGAGACCGCGCAGATCGTGGCGACGATCGGGCTCACGATCGCGCTGCCCGCCCTCGGCCTGCTGGTCGTGGACCTGACGGGGCTGCCGCCCGCGGACGCGACCGCGCTGCCGCGCGGCGTCGGGCCGCATCCTGCGCAGGCGTTCGACGTGCTCGGCGTGCACCTCGACAGCGACCAGCTCATCACGTTCGGCTTCTCGGCGGTGACGGCGGCCGGGCTGTGGGCGTTCATGCGGCACACCCCGTACGGGCTGCGCATGCGCGCCTCCGTGGACCGCCGCCGCCTGGCCACGCTCCGGGGCATCGACGCGGACGCCACCTCCGCGCTGGCCTGGACGCTGGGCTCCGGGCTGGCCGGGCTGGCCGGGGTGCTCGCGGTGTCGGTGCTGGGGCTGGACGCGACCGCGTACACGGTGCTGCTGTTCGCCTCGGCCACGGCGGCGGTGTTCGGGCGGCTGCGCTCGATCCCGTGGACGTTCGCCGCCGGGCTGGCACTCGGCGTGGTGCAGAACCTGGTCGCCGGTTACACCGACTTCCTCGAAGAGGTGACCGGGCTGCGTACGGCGGTGCCGGTGATCCTGCTGTTCGCCGGGCTCGTCCTGCTGAACCGGTCGCGCGAGCGGGTGGCGGGCAGCGCGGCGGAGGACGCCCCGCCGCCCGACCACCTGGCCGGGCTGCCACCGTGGCGGCGGCGCCTGCCGTGGGCGGTGGGGGTCGCCGCGCTGGCGGTGTTCGCCTTCGCGGGGCCCGACTACTACGTGGGCGTCGCGGCGCAGGGGCTCGTGCTGGCGCTGATCTTCTGCTCGTTCGTGGTCGTCACCGGGATCGGCGGCATGGTGAACCTGGCCCAGGCCGCCTTCGCCGCCATGGCGGCGCTGACGTGCGGGTGGGCGTTCTCGTCGGGGCTGCCGTTCTTCGCGGCGATCCTGCTGGGCGTGCTGGCCGCCGCGGCCGTGGGCCTGCTCGTGGCGCTGCCCGCGCTGCGGCTGGGCGGGCGGGTGCTGACCCTGGCCACGCTCGCCATGGCGCTGCTGGCCGACCAGGTGCTGTTCCAGGTGGACGCGTTCAGCAACGGGACCATCGGATGGCCGCTGCCCGCACTCGGGTTCGGGTTCGCCGACACCTCCGACGCGCGGGTGCGGGTGGTGGTGCTGCTCGTCCTGATCGGGGTCGTGGCGCTGCTCGTACGCAACCTCGAACGGTCGGCCTCCGGGCGGGCGATCCTGGCCGTGCGGTCGGCTCCGGCGGCGGCCACGACGTCGGGGCTGTCGGCGGCGCGTACGAAGATCATGCTCTTCGTGCTGGCGTCCGGCATCGCGGGGCTGGGCGGCGTGCTGTTCGCCGTCTCCAAGGGCTCGATCACCGCCACCGACCTGCCCGCCTTCTCCGGGTTCGTCTGGCTGGCCGTGGTGGTGCTCCAAGGCGTGCGGCGCATCGGCGGGGCCGTGCTGGGCGGGCTCGTCGCCGTCGCCGTGCCCGAGCTGCTGTCCACCTGGGACGTCTCCGCGCACGTCGGCGCCATCCTGTTCGGGCTCGGCGGCGTGATCCTGGCCAAGCACCCGGACGGGGTGCTCACCCAGCTCGCCGAGCTGCGCCACCGCCGCGGTGTTGAAAGGCCCGTTCAAAAGCCCGCTGCCGCGCCTGAGCCCGGCCCGCGCGCGGAGGTGCGCGAGCGGGCGCTGTTCACGATGGAGGGCGTCGTCGCCGGGTACGACGACAGCCCCGTGCTGCGCGGCGTCGACCTGACCGTCAACCCCGGCGAGGTCGTCGCCCTGCTCGGCGCGAACGGCGCGGGCAAGTCCACCACCTGCGCGGCGGCGGCCGGAGACCTGCCGGTGACCGGCGGCCGGATCCTGCTGGACGGCCACGACGTCACCGCCTGGCCCGCCCACCGCAGGGCCCGCGCCGGGATCCTGCTCGCGCCCGAGGGCAGGGGCGTCTTCCCCGGCCTCACCGTGGAGGAGAACCTGCGGACCTGGCTGGCCGACCCCGGCCCCGTCTACGAGCGGCTGCCCCAGCTCGCCGGGCGGCGTACCGTGCTCGCCGGGGCCCTGTCCGGCGGCGAGCAGCAGCTCCTCACGCTCGCGCCCGCGCTCGTGCGCCCGCCCCGGGTGCTGATCGCCGACGAGCCGTCGCTCGGGCTCGCGCCGATGGTGGTGCGGCAGGTGTTCGAGGTCTTCGCCGAGCTGCGGGCCCGCGGGGTCGCGCTGCTGCTGGTCGAGGAGAAGGCCACGGAGGCGCTGGGTATCGCCGACCGGGTGGCGTTCATGCGGCTGGGCCGGGTCACCTGGGCCGGGCCTCGGGCCGAGGTGGACAGTGAGCGGCTGACGGCCGCGTACCTGGGGGTGAGGTGAGCGAGGTGGCCGAGACCGAGCTGGCCGTGGTGGGCGTGTCGGTGGCCTTCGGCGGGGTCAGGGCGCTGGACCAGGTGTCGTTCGAGGTGGACGAGGGGCTGGTCTGCGGCGTGATCGGGCCGAACGGGGCCGGCAAGACCACGCTGTTCGACGTGGTGTCGGGGCTGCGCAGGCCCGGCGCGGGACGGGTGCGCGTGGGCGGGCGTGACGTGACCGGCCTGCCGGCGATCAGGCGGGCGCGGGCCGGGGTGCGGCGCACGTTCCAGCGGACGCAGGTGTTCGGCAGGCTCACCGTGGCCGGGAACGTGCTGGCCGCGCTCGACTGGCACGGCGGGGGTGGCGGGCTCGCCGCCGACCTCATGGGCCGGCCGGCGCGGCGGCGGCTGGAACGGGCGCGGCTGGA